>NZ_DIPG01000005.1:0-8373 GCF_002426325.1 Syntrophomonas sp. UBA5494
TACCTGAAAAAAGACGCCCCGGTGGCAAAAGACAAAACAACCGCGGCCTAAGTCCGCTCCTAATAAGGAATCATCCTGGCGGGGGTTTTTTCCCCCGCCTTTTCTTATATGGGCAATAGGGGACGGTTGGAGGGTTCTCTCGTATTTGACTTTGTGCCCAGATGACAAAAAGAAGCGGCCACTTGAACCGCTCCTTTTTGTAAAAGGCACACTACTCATTCTCATTCAAGGTTATTTCTTTATTTCCATCTCCCAGTTGTTTTTCTGGTCCACATTCATGACCACGGTATAGCCGCAGGATCTGGCCAATTTGCCGACATTTTCTTTTGATTCCGCACTGTCGCCAACAATCTGGAGCTCAGCCAGGCCCTGGTCGATCAGCTTCTTGGTCTTCACTACCGGTATGGGACAGCTTAGCCCACGTACATCCAGCTTTTCCAACTGATAATCCCCCCTATTCTTCACGGTATGCATAACCGATTACCAGCATAATTAAAATTCCTGCCACACAGGCAATTTGCCCGAACAAATTGGGTCCGCCGATCAATGCGGGGGCTGCAGCCGTGGCTGCTGCCATGGCTGAACTGGCCAAACCGAAATTATGAATGAAACCAGCCCCTACGATCATGCCTATCACTACTGCAGCAGCATCCATATCGCCCTGTCCGGACAAGATCAGCTGGCGCAAAGGACAGCCTCCCAGCAAGGTGGCGGTCAAACCTACCAGATATAGACCCAGGAAATTCCAGAGGTGATTGCTGTGGGCGATGGGCTGCCCGGCAAAACCGGTTTTAAAGTATCCAAAACCGATGTTTAAAGCCAGCGCCCCGATAAATATCCCGATAAATCCTAACAAAAGAGTATTGTCCTTGATCAACATGAAATCCCTTATGCCTCCGCTCAAGCACAGGCGGCTGCGCTGGGCCAGGAATCCCACTATGATTCCGGCCCCCAGGCTGAACATAAGAGCAGCATGCATGCTGCCGGGGCCTTTTTGACTGAAGAACAGCGGTCCACCTGCTGCCTGATTAAATATCGTGCCCTTGAGCAAAAGATAGAGGAAGAACAGCATCAGGACCGGCATCACCCATCCTCCGAGGGGCGAACTGCTGATTTTGGCCCGGCCCAGGTCAAAACCCTTTTTCAGGAAAAATACCCCGCTGCCAACCCCAAAAATGAAACCGATCAATCCGACTAAAGCATTATAGTCTCCGCCAGCCATGCGCAAAATATCACGCAGCGGGCAGCCCAGAAATACCAGGGCTCCTACCATCATAAAAACTCCCATGAAAAAGCGCAGCAGGGTAGCCGAACCCCCCCGGGCTTTATATTCGCCGGCAAATAAAGCAGTCAAAGCGGCTCCCAATACCAGGCCGATGATTTCAGGGCGCATGTACTGCACTGTAGCGGTTTGGTGCAAACCCAGCGCTCCGGCGATGTCCCGCTCAAAACAAGCGATACAGAAACCCATATTAGCCGGGTTCCCCAACTTGACCAGGGTGACTGCAATCGCGCCGATAATCAACCCGGTCCCCAATACAAACCATTTGTTCCGATCCAAACCCATACCTCCCATCACATAACTATATGTTATATTTTTTATTACATATAATCATATTCTACAATGGGCCGGTTATTCCTCTCTTAAAAATAGCAAGATAACAGTTATTTCAACATTTATCATAGATAAAATAAAACGCCCTTGATTATCAGGCGTTTCAAATAGAATCGTGATTATACAGTTAAAAAATCATATTCCGGGCTCTATGTTATTCAATGCCGCCCCCTCAACCGGACATTATGGAATAGTACCAAAACAAGATGCCCGCTCTCCTGCCCTGAGCAGAAGCATGTCTCTAAATGTCGACCCCGGGAGGGTTTTAGACTTGCTGGCTCTTCAGTTTGAGCGGTAAAGCCGGATCGGTTATGGCCCCGATCTTAGCGGCAAAACTGGTTTTTTGGACAACATCCCGGTCTGTAATAAGATGGACGTCTAATAAACCTTCACATGTATAGCCGGTCTTCAGGTAATTCATCTCTGCCAGGGCTTGACTCCAACCGTTGAGCCACTGCTTCAACAAGCCGCACTTTTCACTGTCTCCATCAATATGGATTATCAGGTCAATATCGCTTCCCGGACCAGCGGTGCCGTTACTGGTGCTGCCGATTATGTAAGCCGCTTTTACTCCCAAGATTTCTCCATCAAGCTGTTCACCGATACGCTCCGCCATATACAGCCTCCAGCGCCAATAACGGTCATCATAGCGATAGCCTTCAGTCCGGGGCAGCGGTTCGACCAGATGCGACCAATCCGGGGACTCATGCAGGGGCCCACTGGTGGCATCCCCCAGATAACCCAGGGCCTCTCCCAATTCGGCATTCATATTAATGTGCAAGATACTGCCGCGACTGGCCTCCATCACATCGATGACCCTTATTACATCCTCCAGGTGCTTGTAGCCGGGCAGAAGCTGAGCCAGGATATTGGGAGATCTAATCAAAAATTTTTCATTGAATTGAACGTTCTTATCATCAGGATAAAGGGGTATATAACGGATATTGGCTTCCACCAAGTCCTGAAAGAAATGCGTACCGAAGGACAATTCGGGAACGTAATTGGAACGCTTGCGAGCGATCTCGATCAAGGCCGCGGTGTTGTTGATGTCCGCATAAGTAACCTGCACGCCCATTTTGATATCCCCGCGGCTTCCCCAGCGGCCTGGGCCCATTAAGATGAATCGTCTGCGGGGGAGCATAACGTTCAGCATGCCTACCGCTTTGCCGACATCGACCAGCTCTGTCAAACTCTGCAGTCTGCTGTAGGCTTCAGGGTCCACAAATACCACATGGGAGATATTCTGCACCAAACCGTTGGTTATATAGCGCTGGGCAGTAAAAATGATCTTGTTTTTAGGTATATCCCGGGGCAGGGGCGCCGGAACAGCGTCTTCCCCAAATCCCTGGGGGCGGCACTGCAAAAGGTAAAAATCCTGGCCGTCTGAAGCAAATTCGATGTCTACCGCAGTTCCCATCTTTTCCTGTAACACCTGCAGGATCTGGCCAATTTTTCTTATAAACGGCGTGGCGGCAATAAGACCTTCAAAATTAACCACCAGATCCTCTTTTTCGAAGTCGATCTGGAAGGCATTCAAGCATTCCACATAGTTCTCGCGATAGGCTGACAGGAGATGGTGTGCGAAGGGTATTTCAGGGCCGTAATGCTTTAACAGCTCAGCAATGGGTACGGTTTCAAAGCTATTGGTCTCCAGGTTGATGACATCGACCTTCTTGGGTGAATAGTACTTGATCTCCTCAGGGACTATGTTAACCCGCAGATCAGGCTGACCAGGTGCGATCAAAAAAGGAAAATCGTCGCTCAAACGATCCACGGCCCGGGTTCCCAAACCCATCACCAGACGGATCAAACCGTCTTCCCGTTTTAGGCGCGGCGACCAGCGAAATTCGTTGTTGTTTACCGCGATCCCGGAATAAAGCGGCATAAAATAAGGGCCCATCTTCTTCCCTACCACCTGCTGTATCATGATTCCCATTTCTTCGTGAAAATCCAGCAGCCCGCGCTCGGCCCGGTAACGGATCGAATCCGGACCGTAGACTGAAGCGTAGACCTCAACTATAGCCCCCATCAGCGCATCCAGGCGCTGCTTCTTGCTGCCCCGGTTGGCCAGAAACAGGCTTTTGTACTTGCCGGAGAAAGCAGCTCCCATCTGATCTTCCAACAAGGAGGAACTTCTGACGATCAAGGGCACATCACCGAAATCGTCCAGGGCCATAGCCAGGCTCTTGACGATGCCCTGTGGAAACTTGGCGTTCTTCAGCATCTGAATGATATTGGGGTAATCCATGCGGATCTCTTGCAGGTCTTTATACTTCTGCTCGTTCAGTCCTTCTAAATTATTGTAATGCAGAAATTCGGTGAGTTCATCGGTGGTAATGCACCAGGTTCGGGGGATTTTAACCTCGGCCAGTAGGGGGTGGTTGTGGCTTTCTCTTTTTAGAATCTGCTGGGCCAGAAACAGGCCGGTGCTCTTCCCCCCGATTTTACCGTGGCTTTCCTCCGGGTAAATGAGGCGTTTGACCACCTCATAAAACTGGCTTATACCGATATACTGCTTGGCCACCCGGATGAAGTCAAGGTTGTCGGATAAGAATCTTCTTATCAAGGCCACTTCCAGCCAGCGCTCGGTGGCGGAATAGAGCATATTGCTCTCCCCCGCGATATTGCGGTACCGTTTTATGGCCTCAACGATTTCCCCCAGGGAAGTGTCGATGCGGTCCACGGTCTTGATGAGATCATAGGCCTTTTGTTCTTGAATCCAGCGGTTCAAGCGCAGTGAGATTTCCTGGTCGCTGAAATGCCGGGCGGCGATTTGAAAGGTCTTTTCGCAAATGGTGTTCACATTGCCCAGAGGCACCCGGGCACTGGGGTAATTGACCTCCCCGCGGCTGAATGAGTCCTGCCACCCCGGGCTGAAGTCATTGAGCAGGTTTCCGGCTTCGGCGACCCCGTTCCAGTACAAGTGGTTGATCATCTTGCGGCTCACATGCAGAAGCATATCCGGATCGGTACGGCGCAGCAAGTCCAAAACGACCATCCACTCGTGTTCTAAATGACGTTCGGTAAAACCCAGGCGAGGCCGGTTCCATTCCTGCAGGACTTGTTTGAGGCGGCGGTGAAACAGGGTCTGGCCAATTCGTTCGGCTATCGTTTGAATCAGTTTGCGTTCTTTGTCCAGAAAGGTCCCTTCCTCACTGGAAGGAACCGATTTGGTATAGACCACCTCTATGCTGCCCACGATCGCATCGTCTATCTTTATGGGGCAGTTCAAAAGCAGTTTTGACTTACAGTAACCCGGAGTCTGGTAACTGTTGCTGTCGAAGAGGATTCTGGCCTCGCACACCTCAGGGTATTGCCAGCCAGAAGGAATAACTTCAATGACCCCCGCAAGCATTTCCCCCGGGGAGAGGCGCTGATTGTTTAGAATCTCATCAACCTGATAGAGGCAATTGAGTTCTTTGGCCCGCTCCTTGAGGATGTGAATGGAGTGTTCGTCTAACAAGTCACTATCCCGCATGGCAATCCCCTGTCCTTTTTTCCTATACCCAACCCCTCATTCTCACGGCCTGCACTACACGGTTGATGGCTATAACATAAGCGGCATCGCGCATAAACATATTGTGCTTTTTAGCCAGATCATTTACAGCGTGGAAAGCGGCGGTCATTTTGGCATCCAGCTTGGCCAGGACTTCATCCTTCTCCCAGTAGTAGTTGGCGTTGGACTGCACCTGTTCAAAGTAACTGCAGGTGACACCGCCAGCATTGGCCAGGAAGTCGGGTATCAAGAAAATTCCTCTTGCTTTGACAACCTCATCGGCATCGGGGGTGGTCGGTCCATTGGCCCCTTCTACTATCATTTTAACCCGCGGGCTGATTTTATGTACGTTTTCAATCGTTATCTGGTTTTCCAGAGCGGCCGGGAATAGTATATCGACATCCTGCTCCAGCCAGGCATTGCCGTCAAGGATTTCACAGCCTACTGTTTTAGCCTTTTCCTTGTCTATGCTGCCGAAGGCATCGGTTATTTCCATCAGTTTGGCGCTGTCCAGGCCGTCTTCACATTTGAAAGTGTAGGATTTCTTGTCGGTGTTGTCCCAGCAGGAAATCGCCACGACCTTACCGCCCATCTTGCTGTATAATTCGGCCGCGTACTGGGCGACATTGCCAAAGCCCTGGAAGCTGGCACAGGTTTCCTCGGGTTTTATCCCCATTTCTTTTAAGGCTTCACGCACAGTATAGACCACACCATAACCGGTAGCTTCGGTTCTGCCCAGAGAACCGCCCAATCCAACCGGCTTGCCGGTAATAAAGCCCGGGTATCTTCCCCCATGAATCGTTTCGAATTCATCCAGCATCCACAGCATATGCTGGGCATTCGTCATCACGTCAGGAGCAGGCACGTCCAAATCCGGTCCGACATCGCGGGCTACCTTCCTGACCCATCCCCGGCACAGTCTTTCCTGTTCATTTTTGGTCAGATTGCGCGGGTCACAAATGACTCCGCCTTTGCCGCCTCCCAGCGGAATGTCGACCACGGCGCATTTCCAGGTCATCCACATGGCCAGGGCGCGAACCGTGTCAGCAGTCTCCTGGGGATGGAAGCGAATGCCGCCTTTGGCCGGGCCGCGGGCATCATTGTGTTGAACTCTGAAACCTTGAAAAACCTGGGTACTGCCATCATCCATGCGCACAGGGATAAGGAAATGATATTCCATGGCCGGCTGCCGCAAAAGGGCTCGGGTTGCTTCATCCAGGCCGATTATCTCAGCAACCCGGTCGAATTGTGCCTGGGCGTTAACAAAGGGATTGTAACTTGTCTCACTCATTTGAATCTGCTTCCTCCTTGTAGCATATTCGGGTTTGGTTGACTATGCCAATTATATAACTCAGGCGTCAAATTGTGCGCAAAATCGTTTAATGTATACAATATACCCCTACATAGAAGGCCGCTATCCAAATATTCTATTGTCCAGGCGTGGAATTTTCAGGATATTTGATGGAAATTATCTGCCAGTTAATATCTCCCCGGGGTGCTTTTATGGTGACAGAGGCTCCTTTGCTCTTCAGCAGCAAGGCACTTCCCATGGGGGAAAGTATGGAAATGTGATGGCTTTTTACCCGCTCTTCATACAACGGCAGGATCTCCAATATTTGCCTCTTTCCGGTTTCGGGATTTATAAGCTCCACCTGGCTGCCCATAATGACAAACGGCAATTCGTTATTTGATTTTTCAGAGCGAATAGAATTCTCAAGGAATGCCTCCAGCTGCCTGACATAGAGATCCAAAAGGTTTACCACCTGTTTGCGCTCTGGAGAAATCTGTGGGAAATAGTCATGTACCCATTGACTGCGGTTTTCTTCAACCGCTACCAGGTGACGCAGCAGGTTCTCATAAGTTTGTGATTTAATCGCACGCTGAACCACTCGAAACCCTCCCTCTCCCCATACATTTAATGGTAATCATCATTCCATAATAATTAGGTACCCGGCCTCACGGCTGGGTACCTATTACGTTTTAGTATACTGTATACAGTAGGAGCATGTCAATACTAGCAGCATTTTCCATCGGATACAGAATTTTATAGCCGGGTCTGGCTTAGATTTTAGCCGTCCAGATAATTTCAAACCTAATAAAAAACGGGTGATTCAGGGGGGAATTTTGAAGGTTCGCCCTGATCACCCGTAGAAGTAGGCAAAAGGTTAGATTTTACACAGGTTTCAAGCTTAGAATCTTGATGTCTAATTATAATGCAACTTATGTGCCAACTTCACAGCAAAAAGTATTTCATAATATGCAAAAGCAAAAACGCCCCAAATTGGGGCGCTGGTCCATTATACCAGAAGAGGTCGAAAAATACTGCTGCGGTAATGTGTATCAAATTTGCATCATTTATTAGACATGTGTCGAAAAATGATACAGATTTGCTACAATTGTCCAGTTATTAGTTGATTATCTGACATTCCTTCATCTTCCGATACAGTGTGCTGCGGGAAATGCCCATCTCTATAGCAGCCTTGCTGATGTTGCCGCCGTGCATATCCAGAGCCTGAATGATCCGCTTTTTTTCCTGCTCAAGGGCAAACAGCTTACGGGTATGGCGATCCCCCAGATATCCCGGGGGCACGACACTGCTATTGTCCAGCCACTGTTGGCGCTTGACCGCGGTATCAACCTCCATTTTTATGATCTCCCGAGGAAGGTGATCTATAGTAAGCCGGGAATCATCGGCAACCAGGAGCATTCTTTCCACCACATTCTGCAATTCCCGAATGTTGCCCGGCCACTGGTAAGCCTCCAGATAATTGTAAACCGCATCATCGACAGAGATTATACGGCGGCCAGTCCGGCCTGACATTTCTTTGAGGAAGTGATTGAATAATAATCGAATATCGCCAGGGCGCTCCCGCAGTGCGGGAATATTAATCCTGACCACATTGAGGCGGTAGTAAAGGTCCACCCTGAACCGGCCCTGGTCGACCAGTTCCGGGAGGTTATGGTTGGTCGCCGCAATGATCCTTACATCCACCTTGATAGGGCTGTCTCCTCCCACACGCAGAACAGCTTTTTCCTGCAGAGCCCGCAGCAAGACGGCTTGCTGTTCCAAAGGCATGTCGCCGATCTCATCCAGCAAAAGGGTGCCGTGATTGGCCAGCTCAAACTTTCCGGGGCGTCCTCCGCGCCTGGCCCCGGTAAAAGCCCCTTCAACGTAACCGAACAACTCGCTGCCCACCAGTTCTCTTGGCAGTGCGGCGCAGTTTATGGCCACAAAAGGACCGTTTTTACGGGCGCTCACGTT
>NZ_DIPG01000005.1:8551-9299 GCF_002426325.1 Syntrophomonas sp. UBA5494
TTCATGGCAAGTTTGACGGCCCTGCGCAACAGCTTGTCTTCGCCGATTATGGAGTCAAAGGTAAAAGTGGCCTGTGCGCCGGTAAACCTGTTGACCAACTCCTGAACCCGGGCGATCGGTCTCAGGATTATTGTGGCCCCTATGACCTGTTGATCCTCATCAAAGATGGGGATGCCCGAGGCGGCAGCATGGACTTTGCCGCTGCTTCCGCTCAGCATTATCTCCTGGTCATGGAAGGCTTCACCGGTCTGCAGCAGGTTCATGGTTTTAGGGGCCTTGCCGCTGAACAATTCCACAATATGCACGCCCAGAAGGGCTTCCTGGGAGTATCCGATTATTTGTCGGGCTGCCGGATTAAATTGTGAAACCCGGCCGTTCTTATCTACGCCCAGAACCCCATCGGACATGGTGTCAAAAACATTGATAAGTTCTTCATTTACATTCCTGAGAGCCTGTTGTTCAATATACAATTGCTTTTCCTGATAAAGATGGCAGTTTTGAATTTTGTTTAAACCATTAAATATGGCCACCGCCATATAATAGCAGGAATTGTAACCACAGGCCGCGCAATTCCTGAAATCTTTTTCCTCCGCTTTGTGCATATCGTGATATATTGCCTGCAATTGTTCATCACTGGGAATATCAAGCCGCATCTGAGCGGTAAGGTCACGATAGTGCCCATTGCTGAAATCATGGTTTTTCAAGAGTTCAGCGATAAATTCATCGCGCTGGCGGTTAAGTTCGGGGT
>NZ_DIPG01000005.1:9449-14295 GCF_002426325.1 Syntrophomonas sp. UBA5494
TTATGCAGCCTACCCCCATATTACAGCCCTTTTCACAGCTTAATACGTCCACTATTAAGGGCAGATGCTGGTCTCCCCGGCGTATATATCTCTCCAGGTTGCCCAGATACTGTTCATAAATGGCAGGGCCTTCGATTTGGGCAATCTCGCTGGCCGGGGTATCCGGGTAATGGTACAAATACGACGCTTTGAGTCCGCCCGGAGTAGAGAAATTTGCGGTGATCCCGGCCGGTATTATATTGTCAAACTCACTGTCCTCCATACTAGACAGCTCGATACCATGCTCTTCGAAGATTTTCAACAAGTGCTGATAGGTAACATTGTATTTCACTATGCGGCTGTCCTGGAATTCCCGGCGCTTGGCCAAACAGGGCGAAATCAGGGCCAATTCCGCATGTGGATGCAATGAGCCGGCATATACCGCCAAATTGTGAACCGGGCTGCCAATTGGAGCCAAATATTCAAGCAAACCGGGATGGCTTAATTCCACATATCTTGTCACCGCCGGGCAGGGCGTCGATATAAGCGGCCTTTTGACGGTGCCGGCAGCCATGGCCTGGTGATAAGCAGCAACCGTAATTTCCGCACCGAGCGATACGTCATAAGCTTTGTTAACGCCCAATTTTTTTAAGGCACTGATCAGTTTGGGCAATTCAAAGTTGCTGGCTGCCGAAGGGGCAATTAAGGCCACGATTTCCCGCTTCCCCAGGTTGGCCGCAAACTCAGCGGCATCGTCAATTATGAAGCGGGCGCTCTTTTCAATACTGCCGCCGTGGCTTTTGATACAGGCCTCAACGCAGCGTCCGCAGGCAATACACCGGTTATTATTGAATTTGATTACTTCCCCGCTGCCATCACTACATATTTTTACCGGACAAACCGCAATGCATTGATGGCAATTGGTACAGTTATCTTCGTTGATCCCTATAACTTGTACGAACTTTTCCATAATCTCCCTCTATTTCATAGCAGTTTTATACAGATACTATGCAATAATCATGCCGCTGCTTGAGAGCTTACCAGCTTGATTATATAATAAGCCGCAGCCGCAGAGGCGTTGTAAATAATAGTATTTATGGGGTTTAAGCCAAGCTCTGTAGACAGATGGGAAATGCCTGTTAATAATGCGTAAAATGTCGCTGTAAACTTGGGCAGGTATTCAGTGCACAGAGATGTATGCAATTTATTTATTCATTAATATGGTAGAATGAAAGCTTAGTAGAGAACTAGTCGTTTAAGGATACCATCTACTGAAAATATGGAGTGAAAAAGATGTCAAAACGAACCGATATTAACAAAATCCTGATTATTGGCTCCGGCCCTATCGTTATTGGTCAGGCCTGTGAATTTGACTACTCGGGAACTCAAGCCTGCAAAGCCCTAAGGAATCTGGGTTACCAGATTGTACTGGTCAATTCCAACCCGGCCACCATCATGACCGATCCGGGGATCGCCGATGTCACCTTTATTGAACCGCTCAATGTGAGAAGCCTCACCGCTATCATTGCCAAAGAAAGGCCTGACGCGGTTTTGCCCAATCTGGGCGGGCAGTCGGCCTTGAATCTGTGTTCGGAATTAAGTAAATCCGGAGTTCTATCGCAATACGGGGTGCAAGTGATCGGAGTGCAAATCGACGCCATTGAACGCGGAGAAGACCGGATCGCTTTCAAAGAGACCATGAACCGGCTGGGTATAGAGATGCCCCGCAGCAAACCGGCCTACAGCATCGCGGAAGCGGAAAAGATCGCCCAGGAACTGGGCTATCCGGTGGTGATTCGCCCTGCCTACACCATGGGGGGTACCGGCGGCGGACTGGTATATAATATTGAAGAATTGAGAATAGTCGCCAATCGCGGCATCGCTGCCAGCCTGGTGGGACAGATACTGATCGAGGAATCGGTCCTGGGCTGGGAGGAGTTGGAGCTGGAAGTGGTCCGTGACGCCAAAAACCAGATGATTACGGTGTGTTTTATCGAAAACATCGATGCCATGGGGGTACACACCGGAGATTCCTTTTGTGCGGCGCCTATGCTGACCATCAGTCCCGAACTGCAAAAAAGGCTGCAGGACTACGCCTACGCGGTTGTAGAAGCTATTGAAGTGGTCGGAGGCACCAATGTTCAGTTTGCCCATGACCCCAAAACCGGTCGGGTGGTAATCATTGAAATCAATCCGCGCACCTCGCGCTCCTCAGCCCTGGCCTCCAAAGCCACCGGTTTCCCCATTGCCATGGTTTCCACCATGCTGGCGGCGGGTCTGACCCTGGACGAGATCCCCTACTGGCGGGATGGGACCCTGGATAAATACACCCCTTCGGGTGATTATGTGGTCATTAAATTTGCCCGCTGGGCTTTTGAAAAGTTTCCCGGGGCCCTGGACAAACTGGGTACGCAGATGCGGGCCGTAGGCGAAGTGATGAGCATCGGCAAAAACTATAAAGAGGCGATGCAAAAAGCCATCCGCTCCCTGGAAATAGGCCGCTTTGGGCTGGGCTTCGCCAGGAATTTCCACCAGCTTCCCCTGGACGAACTGCTCTCCATGCTGGCCGAGCCTTCCAGCGAGCGCCAGTTTATTATGTATGAAGCCCTGCGCAAAGGGGCCGACATCAATCAGCTGTACCGCCTGACGAATATCAAGCCCTGGTTTATTGAACAGATGCGGGAATTGGTGATGTTTGAAGAAGAGCTGCTGAAGCATAAGGGCGGGAATCTGCCCGACGAATTACTCATCCAGGCCAAAAAAGACGGTTTTGCTGATCGTTACCTGGCGACCATTCTTGATATACCCGAAGCGGAGATTCGCCGTCGCCGCCTTCTCCTGGGAGTTGCCGAAGGCTGGGAAGCTGTTCCGGTCAGCGGGGTTGAAAATGCGGCTTACTATTTCTCCACCTACAACAGCCCGGATCAAACCGCAACCAGCGACCGCCCCAAGGTGATGATTCTGGGGGGCGGCCCCAACCGCATCGGCCAGGGAATCGAATTTGACTACTGCTGTGTGCACACCGCCTTTGCCCTGCGCGATCTGGGTTTTGAAACCGTGATTGTCAACTGCAACCCGGAAACGGTTTCAACCGATTATGACACCTCCGATAAATTATACTTCGAGCCGCTTACGGTCGAAGATGTTCTGAGCATTTACGAAAAGGAAAAACCGCTGGGAGTGATCGTGCAGTTCGGCGGGCAGACCCCCCTCAATATCGCTGCAGAACTGGCCAGGGCCGGGGTAAAGATCCTGGGGACCACGCCGGAAACCATCGACCTGGCAGAAGACCGCGACCATTTCCGCCGCATTATGGAGAAGCTGGATATTCCCATGCCGGAATCAGGCATGGCAGTCAATATTGAAGAGGCTCTGGCCATCGCCAACCGCATCGGCTATCCGCTGATGGTGAGACCTTCATATGTCTTGGGCGGCAGAGGCATGGAAGTGGTCTATGATGAAGAGATGCTGCGCCAGTACCTGGCGGCTGCAGTAGGAGTAACTCCGGAGCGCCCCATTCTCATCGACCGCTTCTTGAGCAATGCCATCGAAGCCGAAGCCGATGCCATCGCCGACGGCGAAGATGCATTCGTCCCCACGGTCATGGAGCATATCGAATTAGCCGGGATTCACTCCGGAGATTCGGCCTGCGTGATACCGCCTATCAGCATCGCTGCCCAACACGTGAACACCATTGAGAAATATACCCGCCAGATCGCCAAAGAGCTGAATGTGATAGGTTTGATGAATATGCAGTACGCCATTGCCGATGATAAAGTATACGTGCTGGAAGCCAACCCGCGTGCTTCCCGGACCGTACCTCTGGTTTCCAAGGTATGCAACATATCTATGGCACGGATTGCCACCGAGATCATGATGGCCCACGCCGCCGGGCAGAAATACTCGGTCAGCCGGCTGAAATCCAAATATCTGCCCCACTTCGGGGTTAAGGAGGCGGTCTTCCCTTTCAATATGTTTCCTGAAGTAGACCCCCTCTTAGGGCCGGAAATGCGTTCCACCGGGGAAGTGCTGGGCATCGCTGATTCCTTTGGTCTGGCCTACTACAAGGCCCAGGAAGCAACCCAGTCCTGCCTGCCTTTATCGGGTACGGTTTTGTTTAGCGTGACCGACCAGGACAAACCCGCCGCTCTGGAAACCGCCCGGGAATTCGCCAAGCTCGGATTCAAGATCAGGGCCACGGCCGGAACCCATAAATACTTTCAAGAAAAGGGTATTGACTCTACAGAAATCAACAAACAGTATGAAGGCCGCCCCAACATCGTGGACGCTATAACCAACGGGGAACTCAACCTGGTCATCAATACCCCCTCCGACAAGCGCAGTCAGTCGGACGATTCATATATCCGCAAGTCGGCCATTAAACAACGGGTGCCTTACATCACCACCATGGCAGCGGCCCAGGCCAGTGTCAAAGGCATCGCGGCCTATAAGGGAAATACCGCTAACGCCTCCCGGCTTAAGTCGCTGCAGGAATACCACGCTGATATCCGCGATATAGAATCCTGAGACTGAATCCGCAAGGGAGGTGCCTGGCCATAGTTCACAGCACCTCCTTTTTATGGCCATAATATACTGATTTTGATATCATCAGGTTAATGTTTGATTTTGTGGAATGTTTTCAGTACCGGACTGTCAGGAAAAGCAGTTAAAACATGGCGAGGCCCACCCGGGTTATGGTCTGGCAGAATGGTCCGGGCTGCCGCCCCTTTTATCGGCAAGACACGGAGCTGCCCAGCCGAATAATTTAAACGCTCATCGGGGGAGTTTTGCGAATGACAATTGCCACTTTATTCGCCACCGCTTTCATGGTCGGGCTGTCTGGCGCTATGATGCCCGGCCCTCTCCT
>NZ_DIPG01000060.1:0-3192 GCF_002426325.1 Syntrophomonas sp. UBA5494
CCCACGGCGAAGTATGAGGTGTTTACGGAACCGGAGCAGGCCAAGGCCTACGCCCGCCCCTTTACCGACCGGGGAGAGGCGGTAGTGATCAAAGCCGATGGCCTGGCCGCCGGTAAAGGCGTTATTGTAGCTGCCAATTATGCTGAAGCCAGTGCTGCCATCGACAGTATCATGGCCGACCGTCAATTCGGGGAAGCCGGTAACCAGGTAGTTGTAGAAGAATGCCTGCTAGGGGAAGAAGTCAGCTTTTTCGCCCTCACTGATGGAGTTGATTTTGTACCTTTGCTGTCGGCCCAGGACCACAAAAGGGTGTTCGATAATGATGCAGGCCCTAATACCGGAGGGATGGGAGCTTATACCAATCCACCGGTTTTTACCGCCGAACTATACGAGAGGGCGGTGGAACAGGTTATCAAACCCGTAATCAAAGGCATGGCCAGTGAAGGATATCCCTACCAGGGGGTATTGTACGCCGGTCTGATGATAACTGCGGATGGGCTGAAAGTACTTGAATTCAATGCCCGTTTTGGTGATCCGGAAACCCAGGTGCTTATGCCTATGATAAAAAGTGATCTTTTACCCCTTTTGGAGGCGTCTGCCCGGGGGAATATACAGCGCGCCGGCATTGAATTAAACGATGGGGTGTGCGTTTGTGTCGTACTGGCGTCCGGTGGTTATCCCGGCAGCTATGAAAAGGGTAAAGTCATTGCAGGAATAGATAATGTTAAGGATGCTCTGGTTTTTCAGGCGGGAACGGCTCTGGACCAGGGGCGGCTGATAACCGGAGGCGGCCGGGTACTGGGAGTAGTATGCCGGGGCCGGGATTTCCGCGCTGCCATTGACCAGGTCTATGGGCAGGTGGAACAGATACATTTTGAAGGTAGGCATTATCGCAGGGACATAGGTCATCGGGCTTTAAAAAAATAGCTTTATTGGGGGGAAGGTTGTGAAATTTTTAAAGAATCCGTGGGTGCGAGTGATATTTATAATACTCCTGGCAGCCAGCCTGCTTTATATGCCCACCCGGGAATTCTTGAAAATTACATGCCTGCCGGGTATACTGGCTGTGTTTTTGGCGGCTTTTATGCGCAAACAGGATAAACGCTCCCGTAAATGGATGATAGCCGCATTAGGGCTGGTAGTTCTGAGTGGGACCTACCTCTACTTTTTAACTCAGCTGCCGGAAAGGATTGAGGTGCGCAGGATTATGGCCACAGGCAGTGCCCTGACCCGGCAGGGGCAATATGATCGCGCTATGGCTGAATACAGCAAACTGGAAAAACTGGGCGCAAAAAATAAAATGCAGGCCAAACTTGATGAGGTTGAAATAGAAAAGAAGGCCCAGCGCGATCTTGAACTGGCAAAACAAATGGTCAAGAATGGAGACTATAGCGAAGCTCGCAAACTAATCAATACCATCCCCCGCCAAACCAAAGCTGCGGAGGAGGCCGCCAGAATACTGGTATCCATTTCGGACAGCAATAAATAGTTATCAGGGGTGAACAGGAGGGGGGATTAGAATGGTAACATTGGAAATGGTTAAAAAGAGCCCGGTGGTCAGGCAGTATATGGAAACGGGCAATGATTTTATAGGCAATATGGGAGCCATAGAACATAATATGCATCATGCCGAATTAACCTCTTTTTTGTGCTATGATATCCTCAATACATTGGGGTATCCGGTGCGAGAGGCCGAATTAGGCAGTATGGCAGGTTATTTACATGATATAGGCAATCTGGTTAACCGCTATGGGCATGGGATGTCCGGTGCGATAATTGCCATGCAGGTACTGGCGGAACTGGATATGGAACCGGTGGAGATAGCGGTGATCATGGGCGCCATCGGCAATCATGAGGAGAATGCCCAGGGCCAGCCGGTAAATAATGTGGCGGCAGCTCTTATTTTGGCCGATAAATCAGATGTACATCGCTCCCGGGTAAGAAAACGGGATGCGGCGAACTTTACGCAACGGGACCGTGTAAATTATGCCGTTACCAGTTCCAACATTGTAATTGATAGCATTGAGCGGACGATTTGTCTCCGCATGCAAATAGACACTTCCGTTTGTTCGGTCATGGAGTATTTTGAAATATTTCTGACCAAGATGCTGATGTGCCGACGCGCAGCGGAGCATTTAGGGTGTCAATTCCAGCTTATGATGAATAACAATAAATTATTGTAAGGGGGCATCATCGTGGATAATCATCCCGACTCGGAAGACCATGTGAGTACATTGCTGGCGCAGGCCATACTGAGCCTTGAAACGGAAGACGAGGTACGCTGTTTTTTAAATGATCTTTCTACCATAAATGAGATCAAAGCCATGTCCCAGCGCCTGGAAATAGCCAGGATGCTCGATAATAATATTACTTTTAATATCATAACCAGCCAGACCGGTGCCAGCACTGCCACTATAAGCAGAGTAAACCGGTCTCTCAATTACGGTGCCGGAGGATACAGAAAAGTACTGGAGCGCTTGAAAAAGGAGCAATAGCATGAGTAATTTAGAAATACCGAGGGGTTTAAGGGATTTATTACCGGATGAAGTTAAAACACGGCGTTGTATGGAAAAGAAGCTAGTTGATCTGTTTGGCAGTTATGGCTACGAAGAAGTTGTTACTCCTACTTTTGAATTTATGGAAGTGGTGGAAGAGGGAACCGGTGGCAACATCCGGGAAGAGTTATTTTTATTTATGGACCGTGAAGGCGGCATCCTGTCATTGCGCCCTGAAATGACTACATCCATAGCCCGTCTGGTAGCCACTCATCTCCAGGACGAACATTTTCCCCGCCGTCTTTATTATGGAGCTAATGTTTTTCGCCATGTTCAACCGCAGCTGGCTCAATATCGGGAATTCTGGCAAATGGGAGTGGAGCTTTTAGGTGCTCCCGGGCCCTGGGCCGATGCCGAAGTAATTACTCTGGCCGTCAAGGCCATGCAAGAGCTGGGTGTTAACAATTTTAAAGTAAGTATAAATCAAATCGAAATATTCAACAGTATTTTGGAAGATAAGGCCATAAGTGCTTCCGCCCGTACTGCTATAAGGCGTTTGGTGGAGAATAAAGATCTGGTGGAGCTGTCGGCGGTACTGGAAACCTTGCCGGTGGAAGATGGCTTGAAAGATACCATAGCCAGTTTACCGGTTTTACACGGCGGGCTGGAGGTACTGGACAGGATTCCCTATATCAGC
>NZ_DIPG01000060.1:3324-8023 GCF_002426325.1 Syntrophomonas sp. UBA5494
TATATCAGCCGTAACCGAAAGGCATCTCTGGCGGTGGAAGAATTGCTGAAAGTATATGATGCTCTTAAAGCCTTTGGTATTCAGGATCATATTGTTATAGACATGGGAGTTTTAAGAGGACTGGATTATTATACCGGCGTGGAGTTTGAAGGTTATTCACCCGATCTGGGATATGGGTTGCTGGGTGGAGGACGCTATGATAAACTTTTGGGTAAATTCGGATTCCCGTGTCCGGCCACCGGCTTTGCTCTGGGTATGGACCGGCTTGCATTGGTGGCCGGTCAGCAGACCGAAAAGGCAGTTCATTATCTGGTCGGGGGAACCGATTATCAGGCTATGGCCAGGAAAGCCGATGAATTGCGGCGTGAGGGCCATGTGGTCGAATTGGCGCTGGAATCCAACCGCAGGGAAGAACTGGAGCAAAAGATAAAGAGCCGGGAAAACTGCATTCTGGTTTACATATAATGGAGGATAATAATATGGGAAATAATTGCCTGACCGTTGCCCTTTCCAAAGGGACCTTGCTTAAACCCACGGTTGCTCTTTTGCAAAAAGCCAATCTCCCGGTGGAAGGACTCCACGAAGACAGCCGCAATATGGTATTTACCTATGAAGAAAGTAATATAAAATATATTATGTGCAGGCCTACGGATGTGCCGGCTTATGTAGAGTATGGTGCTGCTGATGTGGGTATTGTCGGTAAAGATGTAATCGTAGAACAGGGCAAAGATGTATTTGAAATGGTTGATTTGAAATATGGTTATTGTCGATTCGTCGTGGCAGTTCCGGCTGAAATGAAAAATTGTTCTCTCAAAGATTTAAAATATAAACGGGTGGCTACCAAATTCCCGGTGGTAGCAGAGCGCTATTTCCGGTCCCAGGGTCTGCAGGTGGATGTAATTACCTTGCATGGAAATATTGAACTGGCGCCTTTAATGGGCCTGGCGGATATGATCGTCGATATCGTTTCTACCGGCAGAACCTTAAAGGAAAACAACCTGGTGGAACTGGTGAAGATAATGGACTCCACTACTCGACTGATAAGCAACCGGGTAAGTTACAGAACTAAATACGAGCAAATCCAACCTTTGGTTGAAAAAATGCAAACAATAGTGAAAGGCGGTAGTGAAGGTTGAAAATAAAAAGATTTAGCACTGCAGCAAGCAATCTTGAAGAATTCCTTAAAACCAGCGAAATTGATACTTCTTCCTTTGAAGAAAATGTGAAGAAAATCGCGCAGGAAGTCAGGGAACGCGGTGATGAGGCTGTACTGGATCTCACTTTAAAATATGATGGGGTACAGCTCAATCAGAAAACGCTGATGGTGTCTGATGCTGAAATCGAAGAAGCGTATGAAAAGGTGGATGATGATTACCTGTTTGCTCTGCGTAAAGCCATTGATAACATTATGATTTATCATTCAAGGCAGAATCGCAATTCCTGGATGGAGACCGACGAGGCTGGAAATGTAACGGGACAAGTTTACCGGCCGATTAAACGGGCAGGTATCTATGTACCGGGAGGAACTGCCGCCTATCCGTCCTCAGTGCTAATGAATGCTATCCCGGCGCAGGTTGCGGGTGTGGAACAGATCGTCATGGTTACTCCGCCGGGCCGTGACGGTAAACTTAATCCTTATACTCTGGTTGCGGCTGCCGAGCTGGGACTGGAGGAAATATATAAAATGGGCGGTGCCCAGGCTGTTTTTGCTCTCGCCTGGGGGACTCAGACTATTCCCAAAGTGGATATAATCACCGGTCCGGGTAATATTTACGTTACTCTGGCTAAAAAGATGGTATATGGTGATGTGAACATTGATATGCTGGCCGGACCCAGTGAGATATTAATAGTTGCTGATGCCGTTGCTAATCCGGTGCATCTGGCCGCCGACATGATGTCCCAGGCGGAACATGATGTACTGGCACGCAGCATACTGGTGACCGACAGTGCTGCTCTTATTAATAAAGTAGAGCAAGAGCTGAAAAGACAGATCGAAAAACTGGAACGCAAAGCTATGATAGAAAAAGCCCTGAATGACTATGGGGCTTTCATTCTGGTCAATAATATGAGTGAAGCCTGTGCGGTGGCCAATCTGGTGGCACCCGAACATCTGGAGCTGATGGTGGAACATCCTTTTGAAATGCTGCATCAGATTCAAAATGCCGGGGCCATTTTCTTAGGTGCAAATACACCGGAACCGGTGGGCGATTATTTTGCCGGACCTAATCATATTTTGCCAACCGGCGGTACCGCCAGATTTTATTCACCGGTAACGGTAGATACATTTAAAAAGGTATCAAATATAATATACTACTCGGCTCAGGGCATTAAAGATAATTGTGATGATATTATCCGGCTGGCGGAAGTTGAAGGTCTGACTGCTCATGCCAATAGTGTGAAAGTCAGAAAGGAGGAGTAAGATTTTTGGAGACCAGAAGTGTTGAAATTCAGCGCAAAACCAGCGAAACCGAAGTTCTGCTGCAGCTTGACCTGGATGGAACCGGTGTACACCAAATTGATATTGAGATTCCTTTTCTGAGCCATATGATGACCCTTTTTACGGTACATAGTCTGTGTGATGTAAAGATAACTGCCCGGGGAGATATAGAGGTGGATGATCATCATACGGTAGAGGATATTGGTATTTGCTTTGGTCAGGCGCTAAAAGCGGCTCTGGGCGAGAAACGGGGGATTAACCGCTATGGCGAGGCTACTGTTCCGATGGATGAGGCTCTGGCCCGTACGGTGATCGACCTTTCCGGCCGTTCCGGTCTGGTTTTTGCGGCGGATTTGCCCCGGGAAACACGGGGAGGGCTTTCCTCTGAAAATGTGAAGGAATTCTTCCAGGCGGTAGCCAATAATGCTGATATTACTCTGCATATCGATTTGCTGCGGGGCAGTAACACGCATCATGCTATTGAAGCTATTTTCAAATCCTTTGCCCGGGCTATGAAACAGGCGGTAAGTTACGAGCCCAGGATAGAAGGAGTATGGTCTTCCAAAGGAAATCTCTAGTTCAAGACGGAGACACATGGATTCAACCAACTATAAGATGGATAATTGACGGGGGTTGCAGAATTGATTGCAATAATAGATTATGGTATGGGTAACCTGGCCAGTGTGGCCAATGCTTTTGCCAAATTGGGTTTTGAAGCTTATATTACTTCCGATCCGGAAATGGTTTTGCAGGCGGATAAGGTAGTATTGCCCGGGGTGGGGGCTTTTGCCGATGCCATGCACAACCTGAAAAAGACCGGAATGGACCAGGTTATATATGAGACAGTCAAAAGGAATACACCCCTTTTGGGAGTATGCCTCGGGTTGCAGCTGCTTTTTACTTCCAGCGAGGAAAACGGCTTTCACCAGGGACTGGATATAGTAAAAGGACAGGTTTTGCGGATTCCTCCGCACTACAAGGTACCCCACATGGGTTGGAATGAAGTCCGCCCCCGGCCTGAGAGCAGATTATTTAAAGGAATTCCGGCCGGCAGCTATTATTATTTTATCCATTCTTACTATGTGGCTCCGGAAGATGCTGACTGGAGTGCGGCGGTGACTGATTATGGTTTTGATTTTACCTGTGCAATTGAAAAGAATAATATTTTTGCTACGCAGTTTCATCCGGAAAAATCGAGTGAGTCCGGATTGTATATACTAAAGAATTTTGGAGGGATGTAACAATGATTATTCTACCAGCAATCGATCTCAAAGACGGTCAGTGTGTACGTTTGGTACAGGGGGCACTGGAAAACAAAACGGTTTACTCAGATACTCCGGCTCAAGTAGCGGCCTCTTTCCAGGCTAAAGGTGCGGAATATTTGCATATAGTCGATCTGGATGGAGCTTTTGCCGGCCGTCCTGCCAACCTCGATGCGATAAGGGCTATTGCAGCGGAAGTTAAAATTCCTTTTGAAGTAGGCGGCGGTCTGCGTTCGATCAGAGATGTAGACCGGATGTTGGAATTAGGTGCCAGCCGGGTTATTATTGGTACCAATGCCTTGAATGAGTTCTTCCTCAGCCAGATGCTGGAGGAGTTTGGGCCTGACAAAATTATTGTGGGACTCGATGTCAAAGATGGAATGGTAGCTGTAAAAGGATGGGTGGAGAAATCTGAAGTTAGTGCCATTGACCTGGCCTGCCAGGTGAAAGAGCTGGGAATTAAAACCGCAGTATTTACCGATATTTCCCGCGATGGTCTATTGCAGGGGCCGAATTTAAGTTCGGTTGAGGAAATAGCCAAGGCCAGCGGTCTTAAAATAATCGCTTCCGGCGGGGTGGCGACGGTTGAGAATATACAGGCCTTAAAGGCCCTGGAATCTGCCGGGGTATGCGGAGCCGTAATAGGCAAAGCCCTCTATGACGGCAAAATTACTCTGGAAGACGCTCTGGCGGCAGCTAAATAGAAATATAATCGTAACATTGGAGCGGAGATTCAAGCTTGGGGTTGCTCCTAGCAAAGAAACCGGGAGTGTGAAGCCTTCGCTGCAATGCTCGATACATTCCATTGCAGCTTTTGGTAAATCTATATAGCACTGTAGGTGAAGCTTCAGCTTCCGGTTATTTATCGGAAATACACGGTGGCTGAAGTTTCCTCTATATAATACACTTGAAATGGGGGAGCGAAAAGACGTCCCCAGGCCTTAAAAAATATTGGAGCGGAGGGTTAAGTTATGCTGGCCAGAAGGATAATACCCTGTCT
>NZ_DIPG01000060.1:8159-18530 GCF_002426325.1 Syntrophomonas sp. UBA5494
AATGGCAGGGTGGTAAAAGGAATTAATTTTGTGAACTTGCGCGATGCCGGGGATCCGGTGGAACTGGCCGCATACTATGATAAAGAAGGTGCGGACGAGTTGGTTTTCCTTGATATCAGCGCATCTTCGGAAGGCCGCAACACTATGATCGAGGTGGTCCGGAATACGGCCCGGGAAGTATTTATTCCTTTTGCTGTAGGCGGAGGTATCCGCAATCTGGATGATATCAGGAACATACTCAAAGCCGGGGCCGACAAGATATCTATAAATTCGGCCGCGATCAAGGACCCCGGTCTGGTTGAGGAGGGGGCGCGCAGATTCGGCAGCCAGTGTATAGTAGTGGCGATAGATGCAAGGTCCAAAGCTCCCGGCCAGTGGGAAGTATTCATCAATGGCGGCAGGACACCGACCGGCATGGATGCTTTGGAGTGGGCCCGGAAGGTTGAAAGCCTGGGGGCGGGAGAAATACTGTTGACCAGCATGGATAAAGACGGAACCAAGGATGGCTATGATATCCCTCTAACCCGGGCGATTAGTGAAATGGTCAATATTCCGGTAATCGCCTCCGGAGGCGCCGGCAATCTGGAGCATTTGTATGATGCGGTTGCCCAGGGCAAAGCGGATGCGGTTTTATGTGCTTCCATATTTCATTACCGGGAATATACGGTTTTACAGGCCAAGCAATATTTAGCTGATAAAGGAGTGGCAGTTAGATTATGATAGAAAATATTAAATTTAATGAACAGGGGCTGGTCCCTGCCATTATTCAGGATGTACAGAGCGGACAGGTTTTAATGATGGCTTATATGAATCAGGAATCATTACAAAAGACTATGACCACCGGGCATACCTGTTTCTATTCCCGCAGCCGGCAGGAGCTGTGGATGAAGGGGGAAACTTCCGGCCATGTGCAAAAGGTTAAACAAATCCTGTACGACTGTGATGCCGATACTCTGCTGATCAAGGTGGAACAAACCGGGGCTGCCTGTCATACCGGTCATTATTCCTGCTTTTACCGGGATGCGGAGGGTAATGAAATCGAACCCGCCGCTTTTGATCCGGACCAGGTATACAAGGCAGATGCTGAAGGTCCCGGAATACTATATGAGCTTTATGATGTGATAAAGTCACGGCAGCAGGAAATGCCGGAAGGCCATTATACTACTTACCTTTTTGACAAAGGCATAGACAAGATTTTGAAAAAAGTGGGCGAAGAATCAGCGGAAGTCATTATAGCCTCCAAGAACCGGGTCAAGGAAGAAGTAGTTTATGAAGTATCGGATTTATTCTATCATTTGCTGGTTCTCCTGGTAGAGCAGGGAGTGGAACCGGGGGATATTTTTGCCGAATTAAAATCCCGCCGCTAAACGATAATTTCAGCCCCGATTAATATACAGCCATAATTGAATTATCTAAACCACGGACGCAGAGCCGTGGTTTTTTTATATATAGAGGTAGGTTATGCGGGGTTGGATATTAAGAACGCTTTCAGCAAATACTCGGAATACGGAGGCCGGCGGTTAGGCATAGCCCGTTTGCTCCATGCTCCGGCAACGGAAACACCAGCGGCTCATTTCGCGGTTGATGGGGCACCGCTCCTATTCACATCCGTGTTCAAAGTCGCGCGAGCAGCATCCGTGCTGCTCGACCCCATCAACCGCTCAATTTTGCCGGGTGTTTCTCACCGCCTCCGCAAGTCGCGCCCGGGCTATGCCTAACCGCCGGCCTCCGTAAGCACATCTCATATTTGTAGCCAGCTCTACGGACCCGACGATTTAAGGTACGGGGACACACTCTTAACAGGGAATGTCTTCATCGCAAGCCTCAGGGCTGAGTGTTCCCCGGTAATTCTATGTATTATTGTTTTTATTAGGATCTGTGTTGATCATAGATAATCAGTGTCCTTCTGGGTTGAATTATCTAAGCGTCCTTCCGGCTGAATATCCTGAATCCTCATCAATTCTGGTTCTAATCGTGCAAGAAAAAACATAAAACAAACGTATAGTTATTAATGGTATAATTGCCATAAATGAGCGGAGATGGGAGGCAAACTTGTGGAAAAGCGAAAGTGGTTGGTGGTATTGCTGGCGGTGTTGATGCAGGTTACGTTTTTACCGGGCTTGGCCCGGGCCGAGCCAATAGCTGTGCCGGTGGGCACGCCACCTGCATGGACGGGGACAATAACTGGTACAGGTTCTGAAGCAGTAATATCCGGGTCAGATGAAATAATAAGCCAGGAGAAGGCCCTGGCAATCTTTGGCGAGGCTTTCCCCGATATTACCCGGGGTAAGAAATTAACCGCAGAATTACAGGAAGACGGTAATGATAATCCGATGTGGCTTATACGTTCAAACGAAAGAAGCTGGCTATTCGGTAATGGGATCGAGATTAGCGGCAACGTTGATGCCCGGAGCGGAGATATTTGCGGTATGAACTATAGGCCCGATCCGGCTTTCTATAAGGACAAGAAAATTAGTCTAACCCGGGAACAGGCTTACGAAGCGGCCAACAAATTTTTGCTCAAGTTCCAGCCGCATAAGTACGGCATGCTGAAACTGAGTGAAGAGGAAGTCAGACTGGCTTATCCGGAAACCCCTATGAATTTATATTACAATTTTAACTGGAAACGGGTGGTAAACGGGACAACGGTCGACTGGGACAGTATCAATGTAGGGGTTGACGCCTACACCGGCATAGTTACCCGTTACTATTGCAACTGGCATAAGATTGAGACTGCCGACCAAGGACAGTTGCTCTCCCGCCAGAAAATCGAGCAGATTTTAGCAGATAATTTGGAACTTGTCCCTTACTACACTTATGAACGAAACCAGGGGCAGACCAGCGGAAAGATTATACCTGTTTATAAGGTCGATATTGATGCTGCCGCTATCGATGCCCGTACAGGTAAATTTGTGGATAGCTGGGGGAAGGTCAAGCAAAATGATGAACTTGGGATTTACGATGGCGATGTTAAACCGGTGCTTGGGGGACCGGCAATTAATGAACCTGCCTGGACCGATACCATGGTCGATCCCGAGATAGCCAGAAAAGCCGCCGAGGAATTTTTTAAATCCATGGGTTATGAGGGCAAGATACGCAAAAACGGCGGGGGAAGCAGCAGCGGTCCCGGATTTAAAGACGAACATTGGTCATATGCCCCTGTGGATGAAGGCAACAACCGCCTGCGGGTTGAAGTTAATGCGTTTACCGGTCAGGTGGTGGGTTTCCGGGAGGAATCAGTTGAAATTAGCGGTACGGCTGACTTAAGTTATAGTCAGGCTTTAGTAAAAGCCCGGGAAGCGATTAATAAATATGACCCTGACAAGGTGGGTGCAGTAATTTTAAACCGTAATGAACATTGGATCGATGAACGTCCCTATTACCATTTTCGCTTTCAACGGTTGCTGAATGGCATTCCCTTTGAGCGGGATGGCATAACTGTCGGGGTAGATGGAAAAAGCGGAAAAATAATGGATTATTCCCGGGAGTGGCGTCCGGTGCAGTGTCCCGGCTTGTCTCAACTAATACCTCCGGAGGAACTTAAGTCCCAGGTGTTGGAGAAAAATCCTTTGCAATTGAGTTATATGTTTACCATGGATGAGCATTACCAGCCTACCGGGGAGAGTCTGCACGTCTACCGTATACCCCAGGTGCAGCTGAATGCTCTTACCGGGGAACCGGTTAATTCCTGGGAGAAAATTATCACCGCAACCACAAAGCCGGCCTGGAGTCAACACTGGGCTGCCCCGGGCCTTTCCCTGCTGAAGGAAAACGGATTAATAGCCAACCAGGACTTTAACGCTGAAGACACAATAAGCCGCCGGGATATATTAAAAGTGCTGGTAATAGCCACCAACCCCTGGGTGCGGTATGGAGAAGAGCAACCGGTGGAAATTAAACTAAGTGATATCGGCAGCAACGACTCTGATCTGGCTTTCTTCAAGTTGGCAGTTAAGCGCGGTATAATTCCGGGAGAAGGCAAATTCAATCCCCAAAGCAGTATGAGCCGGGAGGAATTGGCGGTGTGGCTCATTAATTCCCTGGGTTATCAGGAGATAGCTCTTATGAGCAATCACATTGAAACCCCGGTTAAAGACAAAGCCCGGATTAGCCCGGATAAGCAAAATTATGTAGGCTTGGCCTATGGGTTGGGCTTGATGAACCCTGACCAGAACGGCTATTGGTACCCGCAGCAAAATGTTAACTGGGCCCAAATGGCTGTTATAGCGGGTCATCTGGCTTACAGGGTATCGGAAGGTTATTAATATGAAGGCGGTTAGCAGTTGATGTTTGACCTGCTTTACTCTAATATGGCAAGAGGGGCATATTTAGCCACCATAATGCGTATGGTTTTATAAAATATTAAGGAGGGTTTTGGTAATGAAAAAACGACTTATCATTCTTGTTACCATGTTGTTTATCTTAATGATGGCGGTTCCGGCCATGGCAGAAGTTAATCTGGATGTAAATGGCAAGGCTTATAAACCGGCCTATGCTCCGCAGGTTGAGGCCGGGACTACGATGATTCCGGTAAGCGTTGCAGCCAGAACATTGGGGGCTGATTTAACCATCCAGGATAAGCAGATAGAACTCAATAAAAATGGCAACATACTTAAAATGACGGAAGGCAGTCTGGCTGCGTCATACAATGGGGAAGACCGTACCATGCCACGGGCTCCTGAATTGAAAGACGGAGAGATGCTGGTTCCCCTGCGTTTTGTTTGTGAAAGTCTGTCAGCGCAGGTTTTATGGCAGGAAGACGCACAAACCGTGGCTATTCAATACCAGGAAAAACGTAATGACATGTCGGCCGAAGAGATGCTGGGCAAGTCTTCCCAGGCCTTGGCCGATGCCAATACTTACAAAATGAAGCTCAATATGGATATGACCCTCGGTATGCAAAGCGGCAGCGAAGGTACAACTATGAACATGAAGACTCAGGCTGATTGTGCCTATCAGGAGAAACCTCTGGTAATGTATATGAAGCAGCAATTATCAGGCGCGTCGGCTGACAGCAGCGAGAAAATAGAAAACGTAAAAGCCGAAGTACTAGTAAATGAAAGTGGAATGTATATGACCATGCCCGATTATGACGGATGGATAAAATTAGAGGTGCCGGGTTTGGATATAAAAGCACTGATGGAGCAGGCCGGAGGTCAGGATGTTATGAGTTCCATTACCAAGATGAAAGAATCCGGTATGTTACTGAACTATGGCAATGATGGCAATAAGGACGGCAAGGATTACTGGGTCCTGAATATAACCATGAGTCCGGATAGTTTCCAGAATTACCTGCAATCACTTATGAAACAGGTACCCGAAGTTTTTAATCCCCCGGCTGAAGCAGCTAACGCTGAAAACCCGCTTGCTTTAGAGGAGTTATTTAAGAATATGCAGGTGGATATGTTCTACCAGATGTGGATAGATCAGAAAACATTCCTGCCCCAATTCCTGGATTTAGATGCCAATATGGACCTGACTATGAAGATCGATGACGAGAATAAGAATCCGGTTGAAATGTCTGTGCAGAGCAAGCAAAACGCTAAATATGAACTATATGATTTTGGAATTGACTTTTCCGTACCGGATGTCAGTTCAGCTATTAGCATGAGTGACTATATGGCCAAGCAGACTGCTGAGATGGGCAATGCCAACCAATAAGAAATAACATATTAAAGCTTTAGAAGCATCTGTCTCAGGCAGATGCTTCTTTATGGAAAAATGCACCAACGTACAGCTTTTATTCTTATATAAAGCAGCCTATTTCCATGCCGGGCTGGTTAGTCCGGTTCGGGTTCGTCACCAGCCAGGGAATGGATTTTGAGGCGGTCGATACGCATGCCCTGCATGCGTACAACTTCCAGTTTGGTTTTTCCGACCGTAATAATATCGCCTTCGGCCGGTTTTTTGGCTAGTTTACCCAGCACATATCCGGCCAGTGTACTGTATTGTTCATCATCTTCTTCAAAGGAAAGACCGAAGTATTCCACCGCTTCATCTATAAACATTCTTCCGCTTACCAGGGTGCTTCCGTCTTTAAGTTTTATTACATCCGGTTCTTCTTCATCAAATTCATCCTGTATCTCACCCACCAGTTCTTCCAGGATATTGTCCATGGTTACGATGCCGGCAGTTCCGCCGTATTCGTCGATTACAACTGCCATATGCTGGTGGAAACGCTGGAATTCCTGCAGTAAAGCGTCCAAGGGCATACCCTCGGGCACAAACAGGATATCACGCTGGATGGAGGTTATGCTGGCTTTTTGGTCTTCTAAATAAAGCAGGTCTTTGATGTGGATCAGGCCGGTAACCTGATCGGGGCTGCCATCACAGAGGGGAAAACGGGTATGCTGGGCTTCGCGGGCTATGTTGATGCTTTCGGCCAGACTATCCTGGGCATATAAAAACACGACTTCGGGCCGGGGAACCATTATTTCTTCTGCTACCCGTTTTTCAAAACGGAAAACATTTTGCAGCAATTCCTGTTCACTCTGGTTAATCTGTCCCCCCTCAAAGCTTTCCGCGATGAGCATGCGCAGTTCTTCCTCAGAGTGGGTAATATCAGCTTCATGGGCCGGCTGCAGGCCAAAAAGCATGGCTACTTTGTTGGCTGTTCCATTTAATACTACTACTCCGGGGTAGAATAAAAAGAAGAAAAAACGCATAGGGCGGGCCAGAGTCATTGACAAGGCTTCAGCTCGTTGAATGGCCAGCGTCTTGGGGGTTAATTCCCCCAGTACCACGTGCAGAAAAGTAATGATAGAAAAGGCTGCTATGAAGGAAATGGAATGGACCAGAGCCGGTGGTGTCAGCCCCCATCGGTTCAGGAGGGGAGTCAACAGGCTGGCGATAGCCGGTTCTCCCAGCCAGCCCAGACCAAGGCTGGCCAGGGTTATGCCGAGCTGGCTGACAGACAGATAATTATCAATATTTTCCAGACATTGGCGCGCCAAATGAGCTTTACGATTGCCTTCCGCCGCCAGCTGTGCAATACGGGTGGGCCGGGCTCTGACAAAGGCAAATTCGGCCGTAACGAAAAGACCGTTAAGTGCTACCAGGAGCAGGGCCATAATTATTTTGAAAAGGCTAAGCAGACTATTTGTCCATACTTCCATTGACAACACACTCCAGGGAAAAGGTTGAAGTTTGTATTATTATTCCCCGGAATGGTTGTTTTGTTGCACCTGAAGTCTCTTAAGGCAAAGCCACCGTGTTTATTTCTTGGAGGTTGGATAAATCATATGCTTTTATCATGTTCTTGGATATGGTATAAAGATTATTGTTTATATAAAGTATGCGCTCTATGTTACTATCATCGTTATACCAATAATCACCCGCCCGAGCATAATCATCCTGGGTCAGATGGGTGATGGTGCCCCGCAGTTGCAATCCGCCGGTCAAATCAATTTTATAAATGTAAGCACCCTGGAAAGCAAAATTGCCATAAGCCGTGATATCTTGCTTGGGATCACTGAGTTTAGCCACAGTAACCGGAAAAGCCAGCAGATTTTTTTCCCGGGAGAAAAGCAGGGCCTTGTGATTGTTAAGCAGTTCCGAATCTGTACCACGGTCGCCGATTATTTCCTGATCCATTTCCACCGGATGAGTTACATCAGTAACATCGAAAATTGCAACTTTCATACCCTGATAATAGGCCTGGCTTTGGTCGTTCCATCCTTTGCCTTCCACCGTATCTTTTCCGAATCCGATAATATGGTTTTCATCATACGGGTGCAGGTAGTTGCTGTAGCCGGGTATTTTTAATTTGCCCAGTATGCGGGGCGCGGCAGCATTTTTTAAATCGATGACAAACAACGGATCGACATTTCTAAAGGTTACCATATATAAACGGGAACCCATAAAACGGGTGGAATATATTTTCTCGCCCGGTGCTATTCCTTCCAGTCGTCCGTTAATCTGCATATTCCGATCCAATACATATACATTGCTTTGGGAAGTATATCTTTCATTTTGCCACATATCGCCGCTGGTAGTGGCAATGCGCAGGCTCTCCTGATTTTCATCCATGGAGAACTGGTTTATTATGGTGCCCGGCACATCTCCCTGGCCGTTGTACTTAATGGCTCCCTGGCTTAAGGCAAAACGATATATCCGGGTTGAAGAACTATCCCGGTAGGTTGGACTTTTTTGCAGGGGGATCGGATTAGCGTTAAAGCTGCTGGCAGCTACATAGAGGTTATTTTCGGAGGCATATATATTTTCACTGGCTCCCAGGAAAGTTTGGATATCGGCCGGACGGGAAGAGTCATTCAAACGAATTCCTGCCACCAGCATGTAACTGGGAGTTATATGACCGGGAAAATAATGGATGGATGAATAATCAACTGATTTAAAATCACTGCCGGCTGCGGTATCGCGATAGGCAGGAGTAGCATCAGCATTGGCGTTTTCCAGGATGTAATAATCTATATGGCGGTTAGCCACCAGATAAAGGTTATGGCCAATTTTGCGGGAAGATACATATTGGCCTTCCAATTCGAGAGTTCTGAGTTTGGTTATTTTAGTTTTGTTGGATATATCGTAAACCATTACGCCGGTAGTTTCCCGGGTGGGGTAAGGAGGGTATATGGAGGGTTTTATGCCCGCTGGTTGCAATTTCTGTCCGGTATGGTGAGCACTTCCCAATACGATCAGACGAGTTTTATCTACATATATTTCTGATGGGTTAAAGTTAGGTTGGTCAAATGCAATGGCAGCTATTTTCTTCATATTTTCAGCCGGATAGGCTTCAATGATGTTTATGCCGGTATGGTCAACCTGATAAATATATTTCCCATCCGTTTTGACTATGTCGGCTTCATCCACTCCCGCTACCTGCAGATTGGTTCCGGAATAATCGGCTGAATCCTGCGCAGAGGCATCCGACTTGGTCTGAACCCGGTTGAGAAGACCTTCGGCCTGGGCCGATACGGTGTCTTGCAGATAATAAGTGTTATATTCCTGTGCTTCTTTTAAGAGGGCTTTCAAATTATCCAACGAACCAACACAAGGGAGAGGCTCAATCTGAACCGGGTTGGAATTGCTGTCTGCGACGGAAATTTTGGCCGGACTGCAGATTCCTATGGTTGTCATTAATAAGAGGATTAAAGCGGCCAATATTAAAAATTTGGCAGGCTGAGACTTCATTATCAAACCACTTCCTTTTCATTTGATTATGTATATATTAATATACTGTTTTATTGTTAATACGCCGCTGGAAAGCTATCCTTTCACGTTTAATCACAGGCTTTACACACATACAGGTCAAACGCGCCGTCTTTTCGGCAACGTATGTGGCCAGCAATCCCATAGTCCGCTTCGGCGGCATCGCCCAAGCCGTCGCTGTGTTAACTATCAAGATTTTCCGATTTCTATCAACGCCTTTGCCCTGAGTAACGAAAACCCGCTGACGAAACTTATCACACCCGTGGTGATTAACAGCCACTCAATTCTGACAGTATCACCCAGAGGCCCGAACACGACCATTCCAAGCGGCATTGCTACGCCGGAAAACATAATCATAACGCTAAACACGCGTCCCATTTTGTCCGGCTCAATTTTGGTTTACATTAATGTCATACTCGGCGTGTTGAACATCGGCATTGTAACGCCGCAAGCGAACATTATACCCAAATATATCCAGAAATTCGGCACTATCCCGAGCAGCACCGACGTCAACCCGAACGCCATACAGGCCAAAACTATCGTGTGAGCCTTATTTTTAAACCCTCCCCATATGGAAATCAATATCCCGCCGATAACCGCGCCGAGCGAGAACATTATCTCAATCGCCGTAAGACGCCATACGTCGTCACCGAAAGTGCGGGCGGTCTGTAAGGGCGTGAGCAACGCGGCGGGTGACGCAAAAAAGCTGAATAATGCGCTGAAACCAAGCGTAATCAATGCGATACAAGCATCGGATATTACAATCAAGTATTTGCGGTTATACCTGTCCGCCCATACGCCCCAATTTTGAACGAGCGGACAAACCTATTGAAGATAGAAACATATCACAAGATAAATTGCAACAGTTTTTTGAAATTCTTACGCCGTTCGCAGTTCTTTTCTGCGACGGTACGGAAATTGCCAAAACAACACCCGCGAGGCGTCGGCTTCGCGGGCTTTTTCTTTGTTTCGGGCTGAAAAATAGGCATTTCTTATTTGAACATCCAATAGGAAGAGTTGAGAACGCTAAGGCATTTAGCGTTTTCAGGTTGGGTTCACTTTTTCGGGATTTTCTTTTTGAACCACCTTGGAACGGTAATTCTCTGAAAATAAACAAAAGCCGATAGTCCGCAAATGCCTTAAAATCAAGGGATTTTGCTTCTATCAGCTTTGTGCTTGTTAAATGGTGCGGATGAAGGGACTCGA
>NZ_DIPG01000023.1:0-2640 GCF_002426325.1 Syntrophomonas sp. UBA5494
GAGGTACCGCCGATCTGAACCGCCTTAAACTTTTTGCCGTCCCTGATGCCTCCGCCATAATCGTAAACGACCTGACGGATGGTGACATCGGTGGGCACCTCAATGATCTTGCGCTCCACTACGTCACCGGTAAGGGTCAATAACTTGGTTCCGGGATAATTGGCGGCACCTATGGATTTAAACCAATCCGCTCCCTTTTCCACTATCAAGGGGACGCAAGCCAGGGTTTCCACATTGTTGACGATGCTGGGCTTACCCCACAAGCCTGTAACCGGCGGGAAGGGGGGTTTGAAACGGGGTTCACCGCGATGCCCTTCAATGGATTCGATCAAGGCGCTTTCCTCGCCGCACACATAAGCGCCGGCTCCCATGCGCACCTCTATATCGAAATCGCCCAGGACTCCGCTGTCTTTGGCCTCTTTGATGGCGTTATTGAGAGATTCCACTACAAAGGGGTATTCCCCCCGGCAGTAGATATAGCCCTGACTGGCGCCGATGGCATAGGCGCAGATAGCCATCCCTTCCAATACGCGATGAGGCACAGTCTCCAGCAGAATACGGTCTTTATATGTGCCTGGCTCGCCTTCGTCAGCGTTGCAGATCACATATTTCTGTTCCGTGTCCACACTGTATGAGAATTGCCATTTCATGCCGGCATTGAACCCGGCGCCGCCGCGTCCACGCAATCCGGACTTTTTAACTGTTTCGATCAGGTCCATCCTGTCCATGGCCTGCGCTTTTTCCAGAGCCTTGTAGCCGCCGGTATTTTTATAGTTTTCCAGGCTGCTCAGATCTTCCGATTCACCTGGCAGTAAAACACGCATTTCTTCCGCCATTATGTCCCTCCTTTCTTATTTGCATTGCGCTAGAATGTCTGCTATCCCATCTGCAGTAACGTCCCCGTACGGCTTACTGTTTATAGTAATAACCGGGGTCGCCTGGCATTGGCCTACACATTCGGTGAGCTCCAGGGTGAATTTTCCGTCAGCAGTGGTTTCACCCATCTTGATACCCAGCTGTTTTTCCAGGGCGGCTACGACTTCTTCCGCACCGGCTATATGGCAAGGGGCGCTTTCACATATCCTGATGATATAGCGGCCGCGCTCTCCCACCTTTAAATATGAATAAAAGGTGGCTACTCCCCAGGCCTCGGCTTTTGACATGTCGAACACCTGTGCGGCCACGGCAACGGCCTCTTCGGGGATATAATTATAAGCTCGTTGGATGGCATGGTAGGCTTCGATTATTCCTCCGGGCTTGTCTTTATACCCGGCTACGATCTCCGTGTAATCTGGTTTCACAACTTCACCTCCTTATTGGTGCTTAATTACAGCAGCAATATCTGGACATTACTGCCTGCTTCAACCGCAGGGCTACCCGCGGCGATATCGATTAATGCATTGCATTCCAATAACGATCTGATCATACTCGGCTTTTGGCCGGGCAGCACTTCAACTTCCCATTCGCTGTTGCGGTAACATGCCTGGCCTCTAACCATTCTCCTGGTATTGGCGGCTTTACTAAAGCCGTTGACGCAACGGGCGGCAATCCTCCCGGGCAGCTTCGCCTGGCCCATCATAGCCCTGATAACCGGAGCTACAAAAAGATGGTAACCTACAAAGCAGGCTGCCGGATTACCGGAAAGCGAAAACAACAGGCGGGAGTCCAAGCTCGCCGCCCCGGTATGACTTCCGGGCTGAACGGCTATATCCCAGTATAAAACCCGGGCTCCAACGGCTGCGAAGAGCTGCCGGGCTTCACTATCGTCTTCCATATAGGAACCGCCTGTGCAGATCACGATATCAACCTGATCCAGCAGCTCCAGCAATCGGGAAGTCATTTCGCTGCCACACGCGGTTTCTGCGATCACCGCACGCCCCCCATGCTGTTGCACCAGCGCTGTCAGCATCGGTCCATTGCTGTCCCAGGTTTGCCCTGATCCGATCGGCAGGGATGCGGGAACAACATTGGGAGCCAGATTAATGATCCCTATACGGGGTTGACGATAAACCGGTACGGTGCCGATTCCCATGGCGGCCAGCAGGGCGATGCTGCCTGCGTTTAGCCGGCTCTTGCCATAGAGAATGGTCTCACCCTGGCGGAAATCTTCACCTTTGTTTTTGATGTTTTGCCCAAGTTTAGCTATTTCAGCGACTAGAAGCATTTCACCGTTGCACGTGGTTTTTTCATGGGGCGCCACCGCGCAGGTCCCCGGCGGCAAATTGCCCCCGGTGCTCACCCTTACGGCCTCATTGTCCCGCAAGGGCTGTTGGGGCGCTTCCCCTAAACGATAATCTCCAACCATTTTAAAGCTGCTGGGTATCGTTGAGGTCGGACGCCCTACTGCATACCCGTCCACCGCGGATTGGTCAGATTGGGGCAGACTGTATGGAGCCGCTATATCGCTGGCCAATATCCGTCCCAGGCCTGCAGATAAGGGCACTAATTCCATTTCCAGGCTTGGCAAAACGCTTAACAGTTCTTGTTGTGCTTGTTCCAGGCTGAGATGCTGCAATTGTTTTGCCCCCTTACAGACAGCTGTTTTTCCCAAAAGGACACTGCGGATAATTGCAGACCTGGCAGCCTTCGCATAGCCCGCCATGAGCCAGTGCGGCCAGATCAGCTTTTTCTATCCTTTCC
>NZ_DIPG01000023.1:2708-5003 GCF_002426325.1 Syntrophomonas sp. UBA5494
AAGATACGGGGCAGCAAAAGATCCAGGGTAGTCTTGCGGCTGAACAATGCCCCGCCAGGGATGCCACATATAGCTACATGGCCCTGATAGGCCAGCATAAACTGAGAACCCGGAAGAACCGGGACTCCATAGGAAACCACCTCAGCCCCTGAAACCCTGATGCCCTGAGGAGTAGCGTCGTCAGCATCAACTGACATGCCTCCGGTGAGTAATATCAGCTGTGCTCCTTCGGCGAGGGCATTGTGTATCTCAGCGGCGATCAATTCCGAGATATCGGGCACAATGATCTGCCCCATCCAGCGGCCGCCGAACGGTGCGATCTTTTTTCTGATGATCTTGCCGAATCCATCCCGGATGCGCCCGCTGTTCACTTCACTGCCAGTGGTAATCACCGTCACCCACAGAGGTTGAAACGGTTTGACGCTCACCAATGGCCATGGTGCCCGGCAGAGACGCTTGGCCTTTTCCATTAGTTCTTGTTCAACTGCCACTGGAACTACTCTGGTTCCGGCTACATATTGCCCTTTAACCACACTGCGGCAATTGTGCAGGGTAGAAAAGATTACATGTTCAAGACTGTTGAGTTTCTGTAACTGTGCTAACTGCACGCGCAATAAACCATCGTATTGCGCTATCAGGTCCACTCTGCCCTGGTTGGGGCGAGTATAGGCTATTCCCGCGCCGGCTGCGCTGGAAGCCAGCAACAAAGCGGCATCATCCTCATGCATCAGGTCATCATCAGGTTCCCATATCAGGACATGTTCCTTGCCCAGATCCCTTAACAGGTTTACATCCTCGGCAGCGATAATATGTCCCCGTTTAAAGGCACGATTCTTTTTCTTCCCGGGTATTATTCTGGTGATATCGTGCCCCAGTGTTAAACCTATGGCCTGATCCACAGCGACCTTGCGCATAACAGACCTCCTAAATCGCTTCGATCTTCACAGCGCATACTTTGTATTCACCGGTGCCCGTGGTCGGGTCTAATACCGCGCTGGTAAGTTCATTGGTCGGAGTCGAGGCATAATGGAAGGACATCCAGATCACGCCGGGCAATACCCGATCGGTCACTTTCACTGCGGTGGTAACTTGTCCGCGCCGCGAGGTGACCTTGACCAGATTTCCGGTTTGAATGCCCAGTTTTTCCGCATCAGAGGGGTTCACTTCGGCCATTTCTTTATCCCACACACTGCTGATCCCGCCTGAATACGGGGTGGTGACATTGTAATGGAACAGGATACGGCCGGTTGACAACAGATAGGGGTATTCCTGGTCAGGCACTTCGCCCGGGGGTACATGTTCAGAGGGCTGGAAAAGTCCCAATCCGCGGGTAAACTTACCGGCGTGCAGGAAGGGAGTTCCGGGATGTTCGAGGGTCGGACAGGGCCATTGCAGGCTTTCTTTTTCCAGGCGATCGTAATTGATGCCCGTCATAGAAGGTGACATTCCTGCCATTTCCTTCCATATGTCGTGGGGATGGTCATAAGCCATGGGATATCCGATCCTGCTAACCATCTGACAGATGGTCTGCCAGTTGGCCTGGCCGGGAATGGGTTCAATGGCTTTGCGCACCCTTTGGACGCGGCGTTCGGTATTGGTAAAGGTGCCGTCACATTCAGCAAAACTGGCTGCCGGCAGAATCACATCCGCGAACTGAGCCGTTTCGGTGAGGAATAGTTCCTGTACCACCAGAAATTCCAGGTTGGCCAGGGCCTCCTTAATGTGGTTGGCATTGGGATCGGTCAACACCGGGTTCTCGCCCAGAATATACATCGCCTTGACGCTCCCGTGGTGAGCAGCTTCGAACATCTCCGGAATCTTTAACCCTACCTTGGCAGGCAGTGAGACGTTCCAGGCCTTTTCGAATTTCTCACGATTGGCGTCTACTGTAACCGCCTGATAACCTGAATATACATTGGGCAAGGCCCCCATGTCACAGGCGCCCTGGACATTGTTCTGTCCGCGCATCGGGCATACCCCGGTGCCAGGACGGCCCAGATGACCGGTCAACATGGCCAGGTTGGCAATGCTCATAACATTGCGGGTTCCGCAGATATGTTCTGTGATTCCCAGGGTGTAGAATATCATGGCCCGGTCAGTGGTGGCATATAAGCGAGCCACGCTGTATAGATCCTCCACCGGCACTCCGGTCAGCTCGGAGACATGTTCCGGTGTGTAAGCAGCCACGATTTCTTTCAATTCTTCATAGTTTTCGGTTCTTTCGGCGATAAAGGCCTTGTCTTCCAGGCCTTCTTTGATAATGATGTGCATTAAGCCATTAAGCAGTGGAATATC
>NZ_DIPG01000023.1:5205-9564 GCF_002426325.1 Syntrophomonas sp. UBA5494
GCCGCCTGGCGCATTTTGTATCCGATGACCGGATGGGCTTCAGTGGCATTGGTCCCGACCAGCAGCATCATCTGGGCTTGTTCGGTGATTTCGTTTATGGGGTTGGTCATCGCGCCGCTTCCAAAAGTGGTAGCCAGACCGGCTACAGTGGGCGCGTGTCAGGTACGGGCGCAATGGTCCACATTATTGGTTCCCATTGCCGCGCGGGCAAACTTCTGCACCAGGAAATTCTCCTCATTGGTACAACGGGCTGAACTTAAGGCAGCAAAAGCGTCCGGTCCATATTTTGCCTTAATGTCATTTAAACGGGCAGCGATTACATCGAAGGCTTCATCCCAGCTGGCGGGAACGAATTGACCCTCTTTTTTGATGAGCGGTGTAGTGAGGCGGTTTTCATTATAGATGAAATCCCATCCGAAACGGCCTTTAACGCACAACATACGCCCGTTTACGGTGCTTTCGGGGCTGGATAGTACGCCATGTATTTTACCGTCTTTAAGCGCCAGGTCAAAGTTGCATCCGGTACCGCAGAACGGGCAGGTGGTTCTGATCCGTTCATATTCCCAGCGCCGTCCCTGACCGGCCATACTCTTCTCGGTTAAAGCCCCGGTCGGGCACACGGCCACGCACTGCCCGCAGAAAACACAGTCTGATTCGATATAATCCACATCCGCAGCAGTAGTGGCTTTGCGGTCAAAGCCCCGATACAGGAAAGACAGGTTGTCCTGACCAGTCATCTCCTCACAGGCGCGAACGCAAGCGCCGCACAGGATACATTTGTTCAGGTCCCTGACAATAAAAGGATTGCTGGCATCAACAGCGTAGTGGTGCCTTTCCCCGGCAAAACTGCTCTCTTTAACGCCATAGCGATAACAGTATTCAGCCAGCTTGCAATCCCCCATTTTTTCGCAGGTCATACAATCCAAGGGATGGTTGGCCACCAACAATTCCAGTATGGTTTTACGGGCTTCAACCACTGATTCTGATTCGGTGTCTACTTCCATCCCCGGGTAAACCGGAGTAACACACGCCGCGGGCAATAGACGATTGCCTTTCACTTCGACTACGCACATGCGGCATGCCCCCAGCGGACTCAAATCGGGATCATAACAAAACCGTGGTATATCAATCCCAACCATATCCGCAGCCTGCAAAATAGTGCTTCCTGCCGGAACCTGAACCTCCTTTCCGTTCATCACAATAGTTACCATTTCCAAAACCTTCACCCCTTTCGTTTTTTGGACAGATATAAACACAAAAAACCTCCTGCTTTAGAAACAGGAGGTTTTTGCATTTGCCCGCTTAAAGATCAGAAAAAGACACTTAATTCTGACCATGATCCGACAAACACCAGCCTTCAATATTAATATTGAAGACTAACTCCTTTCCAAGCACGGGAGGCAGGCCTGTTTCCCGGCCTACCCAACGGTTGAGGAGCCATAGCATTTGCTTTAGGCTCAGCAACTCGGAGTATTAAGTATTAAATTTAAAATTAAAACTGGGGCGTTTTCTCTATTACCTGTATATTAGACATTTTTCTTAAAACTCCTGCTAGGGATAATTATTTCCCAAGCAAAAAGGATGGGGCTCCTCCCCCCTGAAGTTCCTGTCATCCCTTGGTGAGAAGCTAGCCAAAACAGACCCGTTCCGGATGACTGTAAACATTGAAGCGTTCGCCGCGAGCAAAGCCGACCACGGTGATACCCAGCTCCCTGGCCCGATCAACCGTTAAGAGGGTTGGAGCCGATCGTGACAGGATAAAGGGTATCCGGTTGTAGGCAGCCTTCTGAAGGATTTCAAAAGCCACCCGCCCGCTTAAAACCAGACACTTATCATGGAGTGGAATCTTGTTTAGAAAAGCATAGCCGAACACCTTGTCCACTGCGTTATGCCGGCCGATATCCTCGAAGCGTTTGATCAAACCCTCTGGCCCGCCCAATCCGGCACTGTGAACTCCGCCGGTCTTTTTGAAAGTATATGATTTCTCATCCAGTTCGCTGATTATCGCCAGTAATTGCCCGGGTGTAAAAAGGCCCTGACCCGGGGGCTGCTTCATCAAGGGCTTTAATACCCCATAGCCCCGACCTATGCAGGTATTGATGGTTTTAATCGATTCAGTATAATTTCCGGGCTGCCCCTCGATGACAATATCTACCCCATCGTCCTTCGACTCGGTTAAACTCAATAATTGGCCGGATGGTTCTATGATCCCTTCACTGATAAGATACCCGGCAGCCAGTTCCCGTCCGGCATGAGGTGAAGAAGCCAATCTGACCACTTCCTCACCATTGAGCTTTATCTTAAGGTATCTCTCCGTAACCAGGGGTTCCAGGCTCGGTTTAACCTGGCCTTGATCAAAAGCAACAACCTCCCTGTACTCAGTCAACTCCTTTTTATCCATGTTTGCCGCCTCCCCATTGCTCTGACGTCTTTTCGTTTGCCAAGTGCTCCCGGTGCTTTTTGAAAAGGGTTGGTTAGCATAATTTAATCATACTTGTTCATAAGTATCCAGGCTAATGGGTGCAGATCAAACAGCAGAACCCGTTCCCCAATAATATTCAGTCCAGAGTAAACTGAAGCCATAATGATGGACTCCCTCTACTTCATCTTGTAACAAATGGGCGCCAGGCATCAAAAAGATATGTTGTCAAATAGCATAATATGTGTATATACTCATATCAATAGATATACCCGTCTCGCTTTCTATAACCAAAAATGAGGTGTTGGCATGTCAGCCCAGGACGATAATGACAAGAAAATGGCCGCAGCCATGGGCCGGGCCTGCGTTTTTTATAATATCCGCAAAACGACTCGGATGTTAACTTCCTATTATGACCGGGTCTTGAGTCCTTGCGGACTAAAGACAACTCAGTTTTCCTTACTGATGAATGTTCTTTTGCTGGAATCTGCAACGGTTTCACAATTAGCCCGGCAGCTGGGAATGGACCGCACCACTCTGAGCAGAAATGTGCGTCTGCTGGCGCAAAAAGGCTTGCTGCGCCTAGGCAGCGGCGAGGATCGCCGCGAACAACGTATCAGCCTGACCGCAGAGGGCAGACTGGCTATCGATCAAGCCATACCGTTTTGGCAGCAAGCTCAATCCGAGGTGGAGAAACAATTAGGTCAGGAATGGGTTAAAGATTTTCTTTCCAGCTTGAGGAGAATAAACCGTACGGAATTATAAGATATTTTTTAACATATTATGTGTATATACACTGTTTCTCTTGGGATGACTGGTCAAGCTGACATATATTCGGTAAAGGGGGTGCCCGTGAGATATGTAAATAGAATGGGATCGGGCTCTGATGTTTTGGAACTGATTTACAGGTTAATAGAATTGGGGAGGTAACTAACTTGAACAATTTGGATTTAAGCGCAGCCAAAAAGAGGATTAAAACATTTATGCGCAATGTTGGAGTGGACGATATTGGGTTCGCCAATCTGAAAGACTATGATAGTCCCAAATCTCCGGTGGTTACAGACTTTTTCCCCCAGGCTCGTTCTATCGTGGTCTTGGCATATAAGGAGTTAAGCACTTGCGCCAGCACCAATATGCAGATTGCCATGAACGGAAGACTGGATCTCATGGAATTCTCGCGTTCCTGCAATTATAAACTGGCCCGCCTGCTGGAAAAGGAATTCGGTGATCAGGCCATGACTGTACCTGTCTCTTATCCCCTGGAAATGAGTAAAAGAACCGGCGGTGCGGTTGGTGAGGTATCCCTGCGCCATGCTGCCCATGCAGCGGGACTGGGCGTGTTCGGGAGGAACAATCTCCTCTTGCACCCCAGGTATGGCAGCCGAATAGTATTCACCGCGGTCTTGAGTACGCTTGATTTTGATTCAGACCCCAAGATCGAAGACGAGCTCTGCACCTATTGTGACATTTGTGTGGAAAGCTGCCCGGTTGGGGCGCTGGATGAAGAAGGCCAAACAAATGTTAACAGATGCCTGAGGAACTCTCAGCCTTATGGGCTGGGCGCTTCCATCGGTTTCTGGAGCAAAATGTCCGAAAGCAGTGTGGAGGAACAGAAAAAGCTGCTGCTGGACGATCACTACTGGCGCCTTTATCAGGCCCAATTAATCGGTTTTCAGTATTGCTGTTTCAATTGCCTCAGCACCTGCCCCATTGGACAATAGATATAGGGTTTCTTTCAACCCATTGGCTTAACAAACATAATGATCGCAAAGGGAGATACCTTAATCGGTATCCCCCTTCACGATAAGATAGAAAAGGGTGCTATGGAAGATTGTTTGGGGAAATGATCAGCGTTAACGATGCAAAACGATAAGGTCTGCTCTATCTTTTCAAGGACAGCCCTTAACCCCCATGGACTGGCACTGATTAATAACGCCGGG
>NZ_DIPG01000103.1:0-2861 GCF_002426325.1 Syntrophomonas sp. UBA5494
CTGGACTCAAGCAGCTTAGAAACCGGGATCAGGCTTGGCATTAAATACCCTGCCTATCGCGTATTGATAGGCAGATACTTTGTTAAAAACTCAATAAATCCTTTCTGCATATCTTTTAGGATGCGGAAGATGAGATTAAGGTGGTATTATCTGGCGGCAGGCTGGTAAAAGTGATACATTATTTAATGAGTTTGTTTACAATGACAAAAGGTAATTAAAGATTATATAAAACGAACTCAACCTATACAATTTAAAAGAGGTGTAATGATTGGGAAACAAGCATCCCGTGGGTATATTTGATTCGGGTGTCGGAGGACTGACCGTTGTAAAAGCTTTTCTGGAACAGCTTCCCGGGGAGGATTTTATCTATTTGGGCGACACCGCCCATGTCCCCTACGGCAATAAGAGCGAGGCGCAGTTGCTGCAATACGCCCGTGATATAATGGCATATTTTCTGGAGAGAAAGGTTAAAGCCGTTCTGGTGGCTTGCGGCACACATTCCTCGGTAACCCTGCCGAAAATTCAATCTGATTATCCCGTACCCATGGTGGGGATGGTCAGGGCCGGCGCACGGGCTGCCTGTCAGAGCACTTTGAGCAAACGGGTAGGGGTGCTGGCTACGCAGGCCACGGTGAACAGCCGGGCTTACCGTACAGCTATTCAAGATATCGATCCAAACTGCCGGGTTTTTGAAGTGGCTTGCCCGCTCTTTGTGCCGCTGGTAGAAGAGGGCATACTCACCGGCGAAGAGCCCATGGCTGCCGCTAAAGAATACCTGTCGCCGCTGCTGCAGGAGCACATCGACACCCTGGTATTGGGATGCACTCACTATCCATTTCTCAAACAGGTTTTGGCTGATTTAATTGGCGAAGTCGTCTTGCTTGATCCGGCTGTCGAGGCGGTTGCAGAGATGAAAGCCATTTTGACCGGCCACAATCTGCTGCAAAGTGCCGAAAACCAGTCCCGTTCCGAGTTTCTGGTCAGCGGAAATGACCGGTCCTTTTACCGTGTAGGAAAACGGTTGTTGGGAAAGGTTATTGATGAGGTCAAAAGCATAACCCTGGCCCATTGTTGATCGGTTCGGGAGAAAGTTATGGAATTACGAGTAATAGGATGCTGGGCGCCTTATCCCCAAACCGGTGAAGCCTGCAGCGGATATCTGATAAAAGAGGGCAAGACTACCTGCCTGGTGGATTGCGGACATGGGGTGATGTCCTGCCTGGGAAAACACATCGATCCTTTTGAAATAAACCTGGTGGTGATCAGCCATTTTCATCCTGATCATTACGTTGATCTCCACGCATTCCGTCATTTGATTCGGGGCGGTCGATTGCAGGGTAAATCCGCCGGGCCTGTGGATTTATACATCCCTGATCAGCCTCGGGATCAATTCGAATACTGGCAATCAGTTCCCGAGTTTACGGTCTATCCTATACATCCTCGGCAGAAGGTATCTCATGATGAGTTGAATATAGAATTTTATCCGGTTTCCCATCCCTTGCCGACTTACGGCCTGAAGTGCCGGGCGGGAAAGTCAAGTCTGTTCTACAGCAGCGACGCTGCTGCCAGTGATGAGATGTGGGAAAATGCCCGGGAGACGGACATCCTTCTGGGCGAGGCCTCCTTCCTGGCGGCAGATGGCGAGTTGGCACACCGGTTGGGACACATGACCACCTCGGATCTGGCTCGAGGCGCCTTGCGTGCCCGACCCGGGATTCTGGTGGCTACTCATTTGTGGCCGGGTTTTGACAGGTCGGTATTGTTCGGGGAAATACAGTCAGTCTATTCCGGCCAGGTGATCATGGCTTATTGTGGATTGAAAATCAGTATTTAAGGTTCATGAAAAGGGGAGAATATGCGCGAAATACATTGTGATCAGATAACAGCCGCAGTAAGGGAATGCGTTCTCAAGGCCAATGTGGAGCTTCCCCCGGATATTAGAGAGGCTTTAAACCAGGCTTATAATCGGGAAGACAGTTCCCGGGCCCGCCAGATTCTGAAAATTTTGCTGACTAATGCCGAAATGGCTGAAGAGAAGAAAATGGCCATATGTCAGGATACCGGCCTGGTGGCGGTCAACATTGATATGGGCCAGGAGGTGCATGTGGTGGGCGGCGACATCAACCAGGCCGTCAATGAGGGCGTACGCCAGGGCTACCGGGATGGATATTTCCGCAAATCGGTGGTGAGTGATCCTTTGCAGCGCATTAACAGCGGAGACAATACCCCCGCGATTATCCATTATCAACTTTTGCCAGGCGATCATTTCAATATCACTGTACTGCCGAAAGGGGCCGGCAGTGAAAATATGGGGCAGCTCACCATGCTTAAACCGGCGCAGGGTTTGGACGGGATGCGCGATTTTGTGGTCAGGGTGGTTAAGGAGGCCGGGGCCAATGCCTGCCCTCCGTTAATTGTGGGGGTGGGCATAGGAGGTAATATGGAGATGGCCGCCTATTTAGCTAAAAAGGCCCTGCTCAGGCCAGTGGATGAACGCCATCACCGTGCGGATCTGGCTGTCCTGGAAAGCGAATTGCTGGAGGCAATAAACCGGCTCGGGTTCGGCCCCCAGGGAATGGGCGGGCAGACCAGCGCCCTGGCGGTCAATATCGAAACCTATCCGACTCATATCGCTTGCTTGCCGGTAGCGGTGAGCCTGGGCTGCCACGCCACCAGGCGCAGCAGCTGCACATTATAAACAGTGATCTGAAATGGCGGAGGAGTGTGTTTTGTGAAGAGATTGCGGGCTCCCTTGACGGAAAATGCGGTACAGAGTCTCAGGGTCGGTGATGAAATACTGATTGACGGCTATATTTACGCCGCCCGGGATGCGGCCCATAAAAGAATGATCGAAGCCATTG
>NZ_DIPG01000103.1:3095-3391 GCF_002426325.1 Syntrophomonas sp. UBA5494
GCATGATAGGCAAGGGCGACCGCAGCCAGGCGGTGGTGGAAGCCATGCAGCGCTTTGGCGCGGTATACCTGGCCGCCGTAGGCGGGGCCGGGGTTTACCTGGCCGAGCGCATTGTTTCCGCTCAAACCGTGGCTTATCCGGAGCTGGGACCGGAAGCCCTGTTAAGACTGGAGGTGCGGTCGTTCCCGTGTATCGTGGCTATTGACTCATATGGTGATAATATATACCAAGAGGTGAGGAACAGGGTCAACTCTCAATATTACAAGGAGGAAGAAAATGACCAGAACAAACGACCG
>NZ_DIPG01000103.1:3561-22931 GCF_002426325.1 Syntrophomonas sp. UBA5494
TTAATCTCCACCGGCGACACCCGGGTAATCTGTACAGCCATGGTGGAGGATAAAGTGCCTCCTTTCTTAAAGGGTGGCGGTAAAGGCTGGATAACCGCAGAATACTCACTCTTGCCAAGCTCCACTTTGACCCGTACCCACCGCGAAGCGGCTCGCGGCAAGATCGGGGGCCGTACTCACGAGATTCAAAGGCTGATCGGCCGGTCTTTACGGGCCGTGGTCGACTTGAGCAAGCTGGGCGAGAAAACCGTGTGGATTGATTGCGACGTGATTCAAGCCGACGGCGGAACCAGGACAGCATCTATCACCGGAGGGTTTGCGGCCCTGGCCCTGGCTATGCAAAAATGTCTTGACCAGGGCGTTATCAAGGAATGGCCTATTGTGGACCATGTGGCCGCGATCAGTGTAGGGATGGTTGACAGCCAGCTGATGCTGGACCTTGAATATGTGGAGGATTCCCGGGCTGAGGTAGACATGAATGTAGTTATGACCGGAAGCGGCGATTTTATAGAAGTTCAAGGGACTGCGGAAGGCAAACCCTACAGCCGCACTGATCTCGATGAAATGCTTAGTCTGGCCTGGGGGGGAATCGAGGAACTCATCGCCATGCAAAAGCATATATTGGGGGCATAAGTGTGAAAAAAATGCTCATTTTAGCTACCCGTAACCAGCACAAACAACGTGAGTTGGAAGAATTGCTGGCGCCTCTGGGGTTTGAGGTGAAAAGCCTGGCCGATTTTCCGGATTTTCCTGAAGTCGAAGAGGATGGCCGGAGCTTTGAAGAAAATGCTGCCAAAAAAGCCCGGATCACCGCTATGTACACTGGTTTGACCAGCCTGGCCGATGACTCCGGCCTGGAGGTGGCAGCCCTGGGGGGACAGCCCGGAATCTATTCAGCTCGCTTTGCTGGTGAGCAGGGTAATGACGAGGCCAACAACCGGAAACTGTTAAGACTGATGAAAGAATTCCCGGCAAAACAGCGCCAGGCTCGCTTCGTATGTGTGGTGGCGGTAAGCGGCCCCGATGGGGAGACCCAAACCGTAATGGGAGTATGCGACGGCCAGATTGCGTTCGAACCCGAGGGCGCCGCGGGCTTCGGCTATGATCCTCTTTTTATTCCCGCGGGCTATACCCGAACTTTTGCAGAGTTGAGCGCGGAAGAAAAGAACCTTATCAGTCACCGGGCACAGGCCTTGAAAAAACTGCCGGGCTTGCTTGCCAGCCAAGCCTAGGCTATATAAGGGAGGCCATCCAGTGAGGATTGCGGTAATCGGTGATACTCACGGTCGTATTACCGGTATATGCAGGGCTCTGGCTAAAAACCCGCCTGATCATCTCATCCACACCGGGGATTTTTACGCTGATGCCTGCAAAATAGCTGAGACATTAAACCGGCCTTTCCATGCCGTAAGCGGTAATTGTGACGCCAAAAAAGACGGACCTGCCGAACTGCTCCTGAAGTTGGCCGGCAGGCGGATATATGTAGTGCACGGCCATCAATACGGGGTTAAAAAGAATTTGAATAACATTTATTATCGCGGCCAGGAGATGGAAGCCGATATAGTCATATTCGGGCACACCCATGTACCGTTTTGCGAAAAGCTCGGCGAGTTGTGGCTGCTTAACCCCGGCAGCGCTTCACGGCCCCGGCTCACCAAACTGGGCCGGTACATTTGTCTCAATGTTGAGGAGCAAGCAATCAACCCTGAGATATGCAAGATAAAGCCTTAAACGGAGAAAATAATGGTTACAGTCCGAAACGATTAGGGGATGGAATTGATGTATGATATTATAATCATCGGTGCGGGGCCGGGGGGTTATGTAGCTGCCATCAGGGCCCGGCAATTGGGCCTAAAGGTGCTGCTGATAGAGAAGGCGCAGGTAGGCGGCACTTGTTTGAACCGGGGCTGCATACCTACCAAAGCCTATCATAAAGATGCGCACTTTATCAAAGACCTGGCCAAAAGCCCGCAGTTTGGAGTCACCCTTTCCGGCTGGCAATTCAGCCTGGCTCAGGCCTGGGAAAACAAGCAAAAGGTGGTCGAGACCCTGGTTGCGGGAATACGACGCCTTTTGCAGGCCTACGGAATTGAGGTCCTGCAGGCTCAGGCCGGCCTGGTGGACGGCCACACGGTTTTGGCGGACGGGGTCCAGCATCACGGCAGGTTTATTCTGCTGGCGACCGGCTCAATACCGGCGGTTTTGGATGTTCCGGGAATGGACTTGCCCGGGGTTATGAATAGTGATGAAATCCTGGATCTCCAAGAGCTCCCGGCGAGAATGGTCATTATCGGCGGCGGGGTGATCGGGCTGGAGTTTGCGAGTATATTCCAGTCCTTTGGCAGTCAGGTTACGGTTATCGAGTACCTTCCAGCACTGCTCAATACTCTGGATGAGGAATTGGGCAAACGCCTCGGGGTTTTTCTGAAAAGGCAGGGCATTCATGTTATGACCTCAACCGGGGTGCAAAAGATTGAGCTTGAGAAGGACGGCCTCTTAGTCAAGGCGGAAGGCAAAAAAGGCGCTGTTCAGGTGGAAAGCGACGCGGTTCTGGTTGCTGCCGGGCGGCTGCCTTTCACAGCAGGGCTTAATCTGGATCGAGCCGGTATCAAAACCGGGCCCAAGGGCTTTGTTCAGGTCGATCATACCTATAAAACTTCTCTGCACAATGTATATGCCATCGGGGATGTGATCGGGGGACAGATGCTGGCCCATGTAGCCTCGGAAGAGGGGATTGCGGCGGTTGAATCCATGGCCGGAATAAGAAGCCGTTCTGCCAGCCCGCTGGTACCCTCATGCGTATTCACTATCCCGGAGATAGCCTCGGTGGGCCTCAGTGAACAACAGGCCAAAGAACGGGGCATGAAGTACCGCAGCGGCAAGTTCCAGTTTGCTGCCAACGGGAAAGCCCTGACCATGGCGGAGAGCGATGGCGTAGTTAAAGTCCTGGTGGATGAAGACGATGTAATTATCGGGGTTCATATGATAGGGCCTCATGCCAGCGATCTTATTATGGAGGGTCTGGCTCTGATGGAGCAAGGGGCTACCCGGGGACAGGCCGTCGATATGATCCATCCCCACCCCACCTTGAGTGAAGCCCTGCGGGAGGCTATTCTGGACGCCGGCGGGGAAGCCATACACCTGGCGCCTGCCAGGAAATAAAAGCGATTTAGAGGAGAGCTATCAATGCTGCAGATCATTAATCCCTCACGTGACCCTTATTTCAATATGGCCCTGGAGGATTATCTGGTCCATTCAGATATTAAAGAAGACCTCTTCGTACTGTGGCAGAACCGGCCTACAGTAGTGGTGGGCAGGCATCAGAACAGCCATGCGGAAATCAACCTGCCCTATGTGCGTGAAAAGGGCATCGCCGTGGTGCGGCGCCTATCAGGCGGGGGCGCGGTGTATCATGATGAGGGCAATCTCAACTTCACCTTTATCACTGCAGCTTCGGGAATGAAACTGGATTTTGCCGCCTTTACCGTTCCGGTTATCGAGGCGTTGCATCAATTGGGGGTGCCGGCTGTGCATACCGGCCGCAATGACATCGTTATCAAGGGACGCAAGTTTTCGGGCAATGCCCAGTATCGCTTCAAGGACCGCCTCATGCACCATGGCACTATATTATTCGATTCTAACCTGGAGGATGTGAGCCAGGCCCTGCAGGCCGATGAAAGCAAGACCATCGCCAGGGGCATAGCCTCAGTGCGCAGCCGGGTGACTAACATAGCCGAGCATTTAGATCTGCCTTTATCGTTAGAGGAATTTAAAAATATGCTGGTTGACAATATACTCCGTCACAGTAGTTTTAGCCGGCAAAGAGAGCTGAACCATTTGGAAACAGCGGCAGTAGAAGCCTTGCGGGACAGCAAATATACCAGCTGGGATTGGAATTACGGCCATTCCCCGCAATTCAGCCAGCGCAGAAAAGCCCAGTTCCCCTGGGGGAGTATGGAGGCCCTGTTGTTGGTCAAGCAGGGGAAAGTGGCCATATGCAGATTTTTCGGGGACTTTTTTACCATTGCAGATCTATCCATTCTGGAAAACGCTTTGCTGGGCAGGCCCCTGCAGGAAGAAGCTGTCGGGGAGGTCTTAGCGGCTCTTGACCCCGGCGCCATCATCCCCGGTGCCAGTGTAGAGCAGATCATGAGTCTTCTGATCGAATAGTTATCATTTATTTATATTTGGTTCCGGGTGATCCCTTCAACACCGGAATCTTTCATTTTCAGAGCCTCGGTTATGGTCATACAGCTCTTATCAGATCCGGGACTCGGAGAGGTTGTTTATCCTTCATTGTTGCAGGATATTGTCCAGGGACTGCTTTGCGCTCAAGGCCCCGGCAAAAAGATCTCCTGTCTGCTTGAGGCGTTGAGGGATACTTAAGATGTCGAAATCTTCGGGTTTGACCTGGCGGATTTCTTCCCGGCGCAGCAGCGCGGATACGGTAGCCTGAGGACGCGGGCGGACGCTTCATCGGTTGGGAAACGAGCCGGGCATTCATGAAGTCTTGGCCTTTGCCGCCGGTTTTTGTTTCTTTTTTCTCACTTTGGAGGCCGTTTCCTTACCGTCAGGGTGACGGTCCTCTTGAGAGAGTTTTACGCTTTCGCGCAGGGCCTCCATCAAATCCACAATGTTGCTGGGCTGAGCCGGCCGATCCGGGGTTACCAGTTCTTGATCGTTTACCTTGGCAGTGATCAGCTCCCATAAAGCCTGGCGATAGTCATCCTGATATTTATCTGGGTCAAAATGGGAGGAAAGGTTTTCTATCAGACTCACTGCCATCTTAACCTCGTTTTCGTGCAAGAGATCTTCGTTGACTCCCGGGGACAGGGACTGAACACTTCTGATTTCGTCGGGATAAAAGATGGTTTCCATGACCAGCCATTGATCTTTTACGCGCAATACCGCCAGGGCCGATTTGCTGCGGATTACCACTTTGGCTATGGCTATCCTGCCGGTTTCCCTCATGGCCTTCACCAAAAGGGCATACGCCTTCTCGCCGCCGGGGCTGGCCTGTAAATAATAACTTTTATCGTAATAAATGGGGTCCACCTCAGACAATTCCACAAAATCCAGTATATCCACCGTCTTGGTATTGACTGCAGGGATGCGTTCCAAGTCCTCATCGGCAATCACCACATAACTGCCTTTGTGATATTCATAGCCGCGCACGATATCATTGCTGCTGATTTCCTTTTCGCAGCGCGGACAGTACTTGTGATATTCCACCGGCCCCAGGCATTCCTTGTGCAGAAACTTAAACTTGATATCTTTATGCTCGGTGGCGGCATACATGTTGACCGGGATGTTGACCAGCCCGAAACTGACCGCGCCTTTCCATAGAGTTTTCATGTCTATCACCCATCCTTTGCTGATATCTTTAGCATTCATAAGCAGGCGGGTAATTATGCTTGACGGACAAAAATCAAACTAGTTGGTAGGCAGTATATTGTCATCAGGAAAATTTTAAGTTATATTGGTCGAGGGTTGATATAGCTGTTTTATAGAGGGGAAGGGATGTTACACATGGGTATATTACCGGATTATATTGGGGTATCAGCTTTTGGTCTCAAAATGGGAGTCATTGTTCCCGGCAGCGATGTGGTATCGATGGTAGGCGAAGTCCTAAGTAAATGCGCCCGGGACGGTTTTCTGGATGATGGTGATACGGTGTGTGTGACTGAATCGGTAGTAGCGCGAGCACAGAATAACTATGTAACTACAGACGATATCGCCGAAGAGGTCAGGAAGAAGTTGCAAGTCGGGCCTCAAGGGCGGATCGGGGTTTTATTCCCCATACTCAGCCGCAACCGGTTTTCCTTGGTTTTAAAGGGGCTGGCCGCCGCCGTTCCTCAGGGAGAAGTAGTGATACAATTATCCTATCCCACTGACGAAGTAGGCAACCAGCTGTTGCCGTTTGATTTCCATGAAACCCTGGGCAAGTGCGAAGGCGATACGATTCTTCTTGAAGATATTGGAGAGGAGCGCTTTCTGCATCCCATCACCCAGGTTGATTACATCGCATTATACGAGCAAATCGTCAATGAACAGGGAGCGGCCTGCCAAATGATCCTGTGCAATGACCCTGCTCATCTGGCCGGTTATGAATTGGACGGAGTGGTCGTAGCCAATATCCATAACCGCTTTCGTACCAGAGCCAAACTGGATGCCAAAGGGGTTAATTGCATAACGCTGCAGGACATCTGCAACAGCGGTCCCAAGAGCTGGTCAGAATGGGGCGTATTAGGGAGCAATCTCTCTTCCGGAGACAAGCTGAAGCTGGCTCCGCGCGACTGCGACCGGTTAGCAGACCAGATTCAGAAGCGGGTTCAGCAAGATCTGAACAAAAATGTGGAAGTCATCATATACGGGGACGGGGCTTACTGTGATCCCTCCACCGGGATCTACGAACTGGCCGACCCTCAGCCCGCCTTCGGAATGACCGCGGGCTTGCGCGGCAAATATCGCGAGGGGCTGAAGTATAAATATCTGGTGGATAAAATGCTGGATGAAGGCTACGATATTGAGACAATCGCCCAGCATATTCATGCTCGCAAAGATGAACAGCTGGACCGCAGCAGCATAGAAACCGAGGGTACAACTCCCAGAAAATCCGAGGATCTGTTATCAAGTCTGGCGGATCTGGTCAGCGGATCGGCTGATGCCGGAACGCCTTGTATACTAATCAAAGGATTTCTGCAAAAATGATAAGACACTCATAATATAAGATAAGGCCGTTTCCCGGATTCCAGCGGGGAACGGCTTTTTTGGTGCGCCGCGTGCCCAGATAAGCACGCACTGTCCAGCCGGTGCAGTTAGGTTATAAAGTATACAGTTAGGATCATCTTTATGTTTAGTTGTCGAAACAGTCTTGCACACACGATACTTGCCTTGCCGGTAATTATATTGTTCAGGATATAAATAGATACTGAATCCTTTAGATTCTTGTGGCAAAACAGTAACTCGTGAGTGTGTAAAATAAATTGTGGTGCGGCCGGGAAATGGCATATTGTTTAGCAGGTGGAACCCCTGCCTGGCAAACCCTGAGTCGGGGAGCCAGTAGCGAGTCTTGGAGCAGTATGAGTAATCATACTGTTTAAGCGTAGACAGTCAGGTAATAGGCCCGAAGCCCTTAAAGGCGAGTGATTGAGCCTCGAAAAGTTTACAAACACGGGAAGGTCGACCGGGTCACAAACCGGGAAGACAGGATTGCTCCAGGCGCTAATGACGAGCATGGCGCAACTTCCCCGGGGTCGAAGAGCCGGGCATGTTACACAATGACAATATGGCAACCCGGGAGACCCTGCTAGCCCTTGCCTAGGCAAGTATGGCGTACAACCGATAAAAAGGAAGGAACCCAAATGGCAAGCAGGGAGTCGGATAGCTGAATAGTACTGATGAAAACGGGTAATTCCGGACGAGGGAAGGCAGCTACACACAGTCGACCTTGTTAGGGAAACATTTACTACACACAGGGGTAGATTATAAATGGAAACAAAACTAGCAAGGATAGCGGAAATAGCAAAGCAGAGGCCCAAAGAAGAGTTCACCTCACTGTACCACCTTATGAATCCCATGATGCTCAAAGAATGCCACTGCCAACTGGCGGGTAACAAGTCAGCCGGAATTGACGGAGTGACTAAGAGAGAATACTCAGCCGATCTGGATAGCAACATCGAAGGGCTTGTTCAAAGGCTAAGGACACACAGCTATAAACCGAAGCCTGCGAAAAGGACATACATACCCAAAGCTGGAGGCAAAGAAATGCGTCCATTGGGTATACCTGCGCATGAGGACAAGATCGTTCAGATGGGACTATCAAAGATATTAACGGCGATTTACGAGCAGGATTTTCTCCCTGTTTCCTACGGTTTTAGGCCGGGTAGAGGATGTCATGATGCTCTTAGAGAACTGAACAAGACCATTGTTGAAGGCAAGATTAATTATGTTGTCGATGCCGATATAAAGGGATTCTTCAACAATATCAACCATGAATGGATGAACAAATTCGTTGCCTTAAGGATAATTTCCGCCAGTTTGTCTTTATTTATTGGTTTTAATAAATAATCATAAGGATGGACCATAAATGAATCCAAGGCATATTTACTATAGCCGGTTATAAACACAAACACTGTATTAGGACTCACTGACGAAATCATTTCTGCGGTTTGGATTCCATCAAACCTATCTTCAGGTTTCAGTTCAATATCCAAAAGTGCAATGTCCGGCATGTGTTTTTTTGCAGCTTTGATTGCATCCTGTGAATTATTTACTGAAAAGACTGCATCCACCATAAAGTGATTACCTACGAAAGCCTCTAAGAATTCTAAAGTGTATCTTTCATCTTCTAAAATAAGAACAGTACTCATAAGCTGGCTTCCCTCTTACTTCAAGCATTTTGACAACTCTGTTCATAAAGAATGAATCATGTATTACAGTAAATGATATACTTGATTTTTAGGAAGAAACTGACACCAGCAATAACTAGAGATCAACGAAGATTTTGAAATAGGCACTTTGAAATTAAATAAACCAAATCCCACCTCTTCATTAAGCTTGTCTGAGGCACAAAAACCCTACTGCAAGATACAGTGGTATTGCATCCATCTTTTGCCCTCCGAATTATCTTCTGCTTAATTGTACGGGCCAGTTACTAACAATATTTTCGTTAAGAACAGCAATAATCCTGCATAATAATGACAAAATATCCAAATCCAGCATTAATTGTCCATTTATGTGTTTAATTTGCATAACGCGCCGCAACTTTTTCTTTATTATAGTTTATGGCGGCTGGTACATTGTTAAAACTAAATGGCAAATTAATGCAACATATGGACTTTTTATATAATTTGCCTTGAAATGATAAAAATGGGTGTTAGGATTGGAAAGTAGGAAGATAGATTAAATAATATTTTTGAAAGGGGGGTGATATACATGCTTTACTAAATTCCCGTAATTCCACTAGCCTATGAAGGATGGTATCGCCAAGGAAACTCTCAGTCAGATATCCGGGGAATGAGAAGTAACTATTATTGTAATGTTTGAAACAAATAATGAAATGGAGGGATAATTTTGAAAAAACGAATGATTTGTATGATTATTGTATTTTTATTCATTATGAGTTGCCCTAATCAAAGCTTTGCATTAAATGAAAGACCTGTAAATGTTGATTCAAAGGTTTTTCGGGAAATGTATAGTGATCAATTTGATCTCAATAATGAGATAGACATTAATAATTGTGAAAAGGTGCCTGATTATATTGAAAAAGTAATTGATGCACGATTAGATGTCGGTAAATCCCAATCTATTAAATCAACGTGGAATTTAAATATGGGGTTAGATACAACATATCTTTCAGCTAATGATGGTGATGCCTATTGCGATGTATGGGCCGGAAGTGAATCAGATGGGGATTATTTATATAATTGGGATACAGACCAGAATGTTAATTACGGGGGTTGGGCTGACGCTAAAACTTATCTGATTTCCACTTTTGGCAGCGGTGACCAATTTGAAGGTGCGGCTATCGCATGGGTAGGAAATGAATTCAAAGTTCTTGGTACACAAGCTGAAAGAACTTGCAGAGTCACTTTTTATGGAGATTATTCTGGACAAGTAAGCCACATGTCAGATGCTTTAGCAAGAAGTAAGATTATACTTAGAATTATTGATCGAAGTGACAGCAATAAAAAAATTATGGATGGGGTAATAAATACTAGTCCTTCCGGTACAATTAATCATTATGGTACTGTTACCTTAAAAAAAGATCATATTTATGAATTTCAAATGATGATCTGGACAGAAGGACATGTTGATGATCCATTGCCAAGTATTTATGCTAGTACTGCTCTTTCAAATTACTGGAGTGATGGACTGGAAGGATATGGATTAGATTATTCTGGTATAGAATTTGACTGGCAATAATATTTCAAAATGGCTATCTTATTTAGGGATAGCCTTCTTTTCTGGAAAATATTATAATAGTAATCTAATCTGATCAGCAAGATAGGTTGAAAGGGTGGCTATTGGTATGATAATGGGACCAAAAGCTCTTTTTAATGTATTAATTAAATTAATAGGCGTAATTACTATAGCTTATATTCTAATGGATCTAATGAATATATTAAGTGGTTTGGGTTATTCCGGATTATATTCCGCAAAGTCATTATATTTAATAATCATGTTTGTATTCGGCCTATATTTGCTTCAAAATGATAACTGGTTTTTTGTTATTGGAACTAAAACCACTAATTTATCATTTGCAACCGAATATACCATACAAAACATAGTGCTTCTTTGCCTAAAACTAATTGGTATAGTCTTAATGACGATACAATTTAGCTCCTTGTTGGACTTTATACAGTTTTATATTAGTACAGATTCTGTGGAACTAAGCTCGTCAATCTGGTTGATGACTATCAATATAGTATTACTATTATTGGGGTGTGCTTTATTAATATTGAATCCAATTAAAATTGATAATGAAGATAAGTAGTATTTTGCATTTCAAGATTTACCATGGGGCTTCCATCAGTCTCGTTTATGGTTGCCGGAAAGGTCTTCAGCATTTCATTGAAGATGCTGTCCGCGTGGCTGTTTCGGAGGTTGTGTGTTCCTGAAGTGTTATATTGCCAGTGGGAGAATCATATGAATGGAATTAAAAGAAACATCATTGGAGTATTCATATGTGCATTAATGTTGTTTGTGATAGGCTGTATTAATCAAATACCTGACGGAAAGACAGATGCTCAGCCTGATTTAACGAATGTATTAACCCGTGTTGAAATTGAAAGAGCACTAGGCGAAAGAGGATTTCACCCTGCAAAGACTATGGAAGATGATGGACGGAAAAGAAGCTTTGCTTTATGGTAAGGGCAAAAACTGGGAGGCGCAGGCATTTGTTGAATACTACCAGAATTGGTACGAAGATAAAGACGGTGGAATTCGCGCTGACCAATTATCCGAACAAAACCTAAAAGTCAGATATTGCGGGCCTCAAAAATGAAAAGCCCCAGTTAATACAGTATGAATATAAAAGCCCCGCTGGTACTGGAAGGGGATCTTTTCGGACTATAGACACAGATAAAGATGGATGGGTAAAGGTTTGGAGTAACGGAAGTGCTTCTATACCGAATCCCAAGACTGTTTGCACTCTAAATCTGATGTGGGGCAATAACAATGAAACGATTACTATGACACCGAAAATCAATTGAGGACCAGCTGGCTCTTTTCTGTGGTATCCACAAGAATTATAAAGAGTTTAGTAAAACAGTATAATATGCCCAAACAGCTAATTTAATATCGAGGGTATAGGATTATGAAATGGGGGAGCTATGGTTATAAATTCAGTTATTATCATTATTATTTTATATTTAATATTCAGTTTATTACGTAACAAATACGATAAGATTCGATTATTTCGGGTATTAGGTTTAATTGTTTTCTGCGTAATGGTGTTAATAATTAATAGTGCTTTGTCACGCTTTACAGTAGGTGTAATGTGGAATACGAATGATTATACCTGGCTTTATTGTGTGTTTGGGTATTTTTTTGTTGTTCTCAGTATATTTTATTTTTGGTACAAAAAAGGGAAAAGGTTAATTATTGATTGTGCGATTTTTTGGGTATTAAGTATTGTTTGTACATATTTGCTTTTTAAAGGCTACTGCCATATATTCACATATTATTATTATAAATTAGGCATGTAAATATGACGAGTTTACAATGAGCAGCGGCCGAAGCAAAAACTTACCATGACGAAAAATGGGTAATGTTTGAGCCGGTTGATACTTCCATGTTTAACGACTTTATTCAGTTGTTAGGCATTAAGAGAAAACCAAACCGAAAATAACACTTTGGAATTTGATGAGGAAAAGCTATGATGAAAAGATATATTGCCTTTTTAAGGGGCATAAATATAGGTGGTAAAAATAAAATCCCAATGTCTGAATTAAAGGCAGGTTTTGAAGAACTTAGTTTAGTAGAAGTTAAGACATATCTGAATAGCGGCAATGTCATCTTTTCAAGTGATGATGAGGATTTTTCCGGTCAAATTGAAACAATGATAAAAGACAGGTTTGATTTGGATATACCGATTTTTGTCATATTAAAAGAAGCATTGGAAGATATATTACATAACGCTCCCGACTGGTGGGGAACTGAAAACAAGGAGATATATGATAATCTAATTTTTATAATGCCGCCAACAACATTTGCCGATGTGCTTAGTGAGATAGGAGAGCCTAAAGAAGAACTTGAAAAGATAAAGGATTACAAAAAAACAGTATTCTGGTCTTTTAGTCGAAAGGATTATCAAAAGACAAATTGGTGGTCAAAGACTGCTAACGCAAACATTAGTAGCAAGCTAACAATACGAACGGCAAACACAGTTAGAAAGATAGTTAAGATGTAATAAATCAGCAAATTCCAATTTGCTGAAGGGTTTGGGAATAACCCAACAAGTAAAAATCACGTTTATCGGCACAGACGGAAAAGCGCGGTATAAACACCTCCCCCTATTGGTTTTGGTATCTGCAAAGCCTTTATTTTCAAAGCTTATTTTGCCTCTACTGCGTAACATTGATTGGAGTCTAACACCTGCCTCAGTCCCGGATTTTGTGAAACAATATTTTGCCGGGTGAATACCCTGGTCCTCATGGGCTGCGAACCAGGGAATTAATCAATCGATAATGTTTAAAAATGAATGCAGCGAGGTGCTTTTCTCAAATTCGAGAGACACTCCGCTGTTTTTTTATTGACATGGTTTCGCTGTTTAATTATAATTGTACTATAACAAGTAGTACAAAAGAGGGTGGTCGCTTGTGGTTTGATATAAACCCGCGTTTGAGTACACCGGTATACCGGCAGCTGGTGGATGAAATAAAAGAAGCCGTGGCTCTGGGAATAATGGCTCCGGGGGAGCGTATGCCCACCGTGAGGGATATGGCTACGGAGCTTTCCTTGAATCCCAATACTGTCGCCAAAGCCTACCAAAGGCTGGAGCAGGAGGGGATAATCGTCACCATGCGCTCCCGGGGCACGTTTATAGCGGATCGTTCCAGTGCTGATTTGAACCTGGCCAGAAAAAAGCTGACGGGACAGCTGGAAAAGGTGCTGGTAGAGGCTTACCATCTGGGCCTGGATCGCGCTGAGATAGAGCGATTGTTTGCTGAAAGCCTGGATAAATGGGGGAAAAGGGGAGGGAAGTAATCATGAATCTTGCCATAGAAACCAGGGCTTTATACAAGTCGTTTGACGGCTTCAAAGCCGTTGACGGATTAAATCTGGCGGTTTCCGCCGGTTCCGTATTTGGGCTTATCGGTCCCAATGGGGCGGGTAAAACAACTTTGATCCAGATGCTTGTGGGCATAATTCGTCCTGACCGCGGCGAAGCATTCATATTGGGGCGCAGTATCAAGGAAAAGGACGGCGGCATCAGAGACCAGGTGGGTTATGTGCCTGATGTCCCGCTTATGTATCCTGGCTTTACGGTTGCCGAAATGTATCGTCTGGGAAGTAAATTATACCCCTGCTGGGATCAGGGTCGTTGCCATGAATTGCACCGGGCTTTCAGTTTGCCGGCCGGTCAGCGTATCCACAGTTTATCCCGGGGCCAAAAAGTTCAGGTATCCCTGGTTATGGCTCTGGCCCTGCGCCCGCGTTTACTGCTGCTGGACGAACCGACCGCGGGACTGGATCCGGTAGTCCGCCGGGCTTTTCTCCATACCATTATTGAAGAAGCTGCCAGCCGGGGGACCACCATTTTTTATTCCACCCACAACCTTAATGATCTGGAACAAAGCGCTGACCATATTGCGGCCGTTTACCAGGGAAGGCTGTTGTTCAGCCGTTCCCTGGATGAGTTGAAGGAATCCATGCACCGCCTGCAGCTTGTTTTTGGGGGCGAGCCTCCCGGGGAGGCAATTGCATCGCTGCCGGGCTTGCTTAACTGGCAAAGCAGCGGGAAGGTGGCAACAATCACCATCATCGGTGAGCGGGACGGCATTTATCCCCGGCTAAGCGCGCTGGGAGCTGAAATGATCAAGGAGATGGACTTTGATCTGGAGAGTATGTTTGTGGAGTTAATGAAGGCTGAGGGCTACGGGTTTGGAATGTGAGAAGCGGGAAATGGAATCGGCGGGTTGAGGTCAGATGTAATGTCGACGAGCGGACTTAAAAATGGCTTGGGGAAGCGGGGGACGGAAGGATGCCTATGATCAAGGAGAAACCGGTGGGGATCAGAAGTACCGGGGTGGTGAAATTATGAGGTTAAAAGCTTTGCTCTGGATAGAATGGAGGCAATATCGTTGGTATTTCGCCCTGGCCTTTTTGGCAATAAGCCCGGGGTCTGTTATCTGGCCCGCAGCTATCTGGATTAACCGGCCGGATTCCGACGCCTGGTCTGTGGGCATCAAGAGTATACTGGCGACCGGATCTTCCACCACCGAGACCGCAGCGATGGCTGCGGCGGTGCTCCTGGCTGCCCTGATGCTGGCCGGAGAAAGGGGGGGCGCCCTCAATTATCTGGTAGCTGCTCCAGTGAGCCGCAGGGAAATTATAATTTCCAAATTTATAAGCGGGTGGCTGGCAATTATAACAATGATGTCTGTTATCAGTCTGTTTTTTATAGTGGGTCAGGAACTGCGGCCTGGGCAATACAGCATTCCGGAGGTAATGGATTGGGCGGTTATTACCACCGTGGCCTTGCTCTGCCTGTTCAGCCTGGCTCTCCTGGTGGCCTCCTTTACCCGGGGGACTCTGGCATCGGCTTTAATCGCGACGGTTGTTACGGGCTTGCCCTGGATATTGATCACTATAGCCGGGCAGGTATTTAGCCGGTTCTACACTTTTTCCTCCCAGTTCGAAATAAAACTGCAGTTTTTAGAGACCTATCTTTTTATCCCCAATTATATCAGCCGGGATGGGCGTTTAATCAGCAATGGCGGTCTGCTTATCGATCGAGTGAAACCCGATTATCCTCTGGAGATAACCGTTTTATTGTTAGTTTCCGGCCTATGCCTATGGGGAGCTATGGTGTTATTTGAAAAAAACCACCTGGAACGCCGGGGAGAAATACTGCTTTTCGGTAGCTTCAAGCATATTGCAATAATGCTGATATCCTTGCTGTACGCTTTGCTATGGGCGGGGGAAACTGCCGCGACCGCAGTCTTGTATCTGGTTTATTTCCCGGTTATGTGGCTGGGGTCATATCTGTTCATATACGCTACGGTCTGGTTATTAGGCTGGTTGGCCTGGAAGCTTGGGGCTAATGGCTAGCGCCGGCCTCCATCAGGTACTTGTAAACATAGAGGGGGAGACATAAATGCATCTTTCAGCGGCAATGCAGGGGCTATTGGATAAGGAATGGCGTCATAGCCGGGGTTATATGCTGGTTACCTTGATATTGATAGTCTATGCACCGGTAATTAAAACCTTATTTATCCTGCTGCAGGGTGATGCGGCGCTGTTTCAGTGGGGGCAGGAATTGAACTATGCACTGCACTTCGGTATCAATCAGATACCCCCCTCGAATTATACCGGACTGCTGCAATGGCTGCCATTTGTGGGCTGTGTGTTTTTGGGAATCATCATTCTGGGGGAAGAACAGCAGAAAAGTCTCAAATATCTGGTGAGTACGCCAGTCAGCCGCCGGCAGATTATTCTTTCCAAATTTATCCCCGGAGCAGCCACCATTTTTGCGGCCATGCTCATTAACGCTCTATTTTTGATCGCTTTTGACTGGATACACCCTATGCCCTTCGAAAGTCGGGATGTGCTGAATTGGAGCATGCTAGCCGGTGCTCTGTGTCTGGCCTATTATACTCTGGGGCTGATGGCGGCTACCTTTAGCGTTGGTGTCTTGGCAGCAGGCTCTATTGTCTTTTTACTGAATATGTTGCCAGGTATGCTGACTGGGATGATCGATAATATTGCCGCACGTTATTTCGCGGTTAGCCAAGCGGTTTCTGTTCGTATTTATGCCATAGGGTCATATTTTAATCTACATGATTACATTTCCCGGAACGACCGGGATATCACTCATATAGATCATTATACAAATTTTATTACCATTACCGGCATAAGCAGCAACGGTGCTAATAGCCCGGATTACCTCTTGGAAAGCGGCATATTGTTAGTGTGGGTAGTGTTATTACTAGTCCTGGCAGTGATCATTTTTGAAAGGGTCTCCCTGTCAGCAGACGGCACCATTTTTACCAGCAACCGGGCGCGCAAGTTGGGCTTGGCTATCGGAAGCGCATATATCGCCTATTTACTGGCATTCTCCTGGACGGAGACCCTGCCGGCATTCAGTGTTTATATGATCGTGATAACCGGCCTCATTTATACGGGAACGGTCTTTCTGTACCGCTTCCTGCAGCGCCACCGGCGCCTCAGATAACAGGACAGTGACGTTGGGCTGAGAGGGGCAAGACAGGAACATTTCGTTGGTCCGGACTTTGGCCCGGTCAACCCTGAGGATAAAGAAAGAGGCAACCAGAGGAATAAGAAGAAGGCTTATTAATGCACCCCAGGTCAAGGCAACGCTTTCTGCTTATTTACCGTATGCGACGGAAATGTATGATAAATCAGGACCGACCGTTCCGTTGGCATATTCTTGCCCTTATTCGAAAATTGCTTTATAGTAAAACAAGCTTAAGAATGCACGTAAGAGCCATCGAATAAACGGCTCTTTTTAACTTTATAAGTATAAGGCCACAGTCTAAAATGGACAGCGCGGGATATAATAACGGCTTTTAGGTGCTGCTTAAGTTAGAGAATTTGGGAGGAATGTATTTATGCCATGATGAAGCCAAATTTGCTGCGCTCAGGTTACCTTGATGCACCTTTGATTCTATCGTTTATTCTGCTCAAAGCGTATTTCATCATACATTCCCTAAATTTGGCTCTGCCCGGGAGGATACTATTACTAAACTGTGGATTGCTCCTGATCCTGACAGCCAGTACCTACCTGATGAGCCCATTTTGGCGCAGGAGTTTTCTCTACACACTCAATCTAAGCTGTTCCTTTCTTTTTTTAGCCGACCTGCTGCATTACCGCTATTTTAGTATTCCCCTCACTATATATTCCGCTTTGCAGACAGCGAATTTAAACGGTTTGGGAGAAAGCATATTTGCTCTGCTAAAGATGAGCGACCTCCTTCTTTTCGCCGATATGCTGATCTGGCCTTTCTTTTTCTTGCTGACCGGTGCGGCCCGACTCCCCAAAAGCCGGGTCATTTTTGCAATCCAGTTGATTCTTGGCCTGGTATTGACGGGCTTCTATCCGGTGCAGCAAACCTACTATGAAAAAAACGATATCTTCCGCCGTTTTGATACGGCTATGACATTTAAAAACTTTGGCCCTCTGGGCTTTCATGCCGTGGATACGGCCTATTATATTATGGATAGAAATATCGAACTGACCGATGAAATAGAAGACTTGATCCTGGCCTGGTTTGACAACCGGGAGCTGCCGGGTGATGACCAGCTTTTTTCTGCTCTGCATGGTAAGAGCAAAGGGAAAAATTTGATCATTATACAGGTGGAATCCCTGCAGAATTTTGTTATCGGTGAGACTGTGGCCGGACAGCCTATTACGCCCAATTTAAACGAGCTTTTGCAACACAGTTTTTATTACCGGCATTTTTATCCTCAAACCGTCGATGGCAATAGTTCTGATGCCGAACTGGTGGTAAATAATTCTCTTTATCCCATTCGGCAAGGCAGCACCTTTTTCCGTTACCCGGGGAACCGGTTTAATTCTTTACCGATGTTGATGAAGGGTTATGGCTATCGAACCGTGGCTATTCACGGCGACGACGCCAGTTTTTGGAACCGGAACGTAGTTTATCCCAACCTGGGATTTGACGAGTTTTGGGATATTGATAAGTTTGCTTTAACAGATATCGTGGGCATGGGCCTCAGCGACACGGCTATGTTTGAGCAGTCGGCGGCTATGTTGAATGAGATTCCCCCACCTTTTTACTCTTTTATCATCACGCTTACCAGCCACTATCCCTTTTACATGCCGCTGGATAAGCAATATCTTGAACTGCCGCCGTCTTTGGACGGCTCCCATGTGGGGAATTACCTGCAAGCCGTACGCTATGCCGATCAGGCCATCGGCGACTTTATGCAGGAACTGGAGCAATATGGCCTGCTGGATAACTCGCTGGTGGTCATTTATGGAGATCATGACGGGCTTTTTGAAAAAGACAAATCGCAACTGGAGGAGTTATGGGCCGGGGAAGAGATTAGCAGCGAAGAATGGATCAGGGAATATCTGCCGGTACCTTTGATTATTTACCAGGCGGATTTTAAAGGAAAAAGGCCCGGGGTTTACGGCGGGCAGGTGGATGTTCTGCCGACTATCGCTTACTTAATGGGATTTGATCAGGAAACTGCCCGTTATGCCATGGGGAGAAATCTGATGAGCTTAGCGGAAGGCTTTGCCATCATTCCCAGAGGTGACTACATCAAGCAGGCGGCCTATATTAGCCCTGACGGCATTGATTACGATTTAGATGTAGACAGTGAGACGGAAAAAACTCTGCGAGTAGCGGATCTTATCATAAAGACCAATTTTTTTGTTATGAGTCAGGGAATGGCTAATAGGCAGAATTGACGGGGTTTCCAGATTGACAAGGCAGGTCAAGAGTAGCTATTTCAATATCTGCTATCCTTTTTTTGCAGGAGGTGACGAATTGGATAATTGGGAGAACATAAATGCGGTGCAGAGGGTTCAGGATTATATTTCAGAAAATATCAATAAGCCCATCACACTGTATATGCTAAGCAGGGCAGCAGGTTATTCTCCGTGGTACACTTCGCGGATATTCAAGGAGTACACCGGGAAAACACCGTTGGAATACATCCGCTGGCTGCGCTTATCCCGGGCGGCCATAGAGCTTTGGGATGACAGCAAACGCGTCATAGACGGAGACATTCTTTTTGCTTCCCTTTTGTTTATCGAAACAAGGGGGGCTAAAGCAAGAAGTTCAGGTCCATGGAATTGCCACTGCCGCTGGTTGCCAGCTGGTGGCGGCCTGTGATTTGGCCGTAGCCTCTGATGATGCCTTGTTCGGCACCCCCGGCATGAAGATCGGGCTCTTCTGCAGTGCTCCGGCAGTCTTTCTAAGCCGCAGCATAGGCCGGAAAAAGGCCCTGGAAATGCTCTTTACGGCAGAATTTATGCCTGCTGCAGAGGCTCTGATCCATGGGCTGGTGAATAAAACCGTTCCTGCGGATCAGCTCGGTGACGCAACCTATACGATGGCCGCGACCATCGCCCAATACAGCAAATCGTGTCTGGCCATCGGAAAACGCATGTTTTACGAACAGATCAACATGGACGACTTCAAGGCCTT
>NZ_DIPG01000125.1:0-2680 GCF_002426325.1 Syntrophomonas sp. UBA5494
GTCGAATACATCTTTACTTATATTCTTTCTTGAGCTTGCCGTTTTTATCATACATTCCAGTTGCTTGAAGAAATGAACTAGCTGCCGCTTTAGATTTACTAATTTTTTTCTGAAGCCCTTCATTTCTTTTGCTTGTTTCTGGGCGTCTTGAATAGTCAAAACTTGCTTTCCAGTCGCGGTCCTGTGGGTTGAATAAGTTCTTGACATACCTTAACACCTTCTATCAAATAGAATAAAGACCTGAATTTAATTTCATTATAGCATATGGTTTAATGACTCCTCTCATGGTCATTTTATTTGTCTGGTTGCTTCTTATCTTTGTCATCGGGGTTGCCAGAAAGCCCACTGGGCACAAGTTTGCCAAAATCGCGTAGGGGTACAGCAAAGGCTATGGCGCATAGACGAACCGGCCTGCTTGCGTCTTGAAGAAGATTATTTTCTTATACTGGTTACAAATGAATATCCCAGCAGGATGCCCCCCATATAGTAAAGGATCTCAGTTCCTCTAAAGACCATAGGAGCCGGAGTCATTGGCAGGACGAGAAAATAAAGTGCCGGGATTCCCAAGATGCACAACCTCATCCAATCAATCTTTACATGTTTCAAGGTGTTATTTTTTAAGCTCATATAGTCGAGTCCGAGCAATATCCCCAATATTACGGAGGCTGCAACAAAGGTGACACCGAAAGGTACAAAGTTGAAGGTATGACGATATATCGTCTGGAAATGGCCCATTAGTAGTGTCGATATAATAATCGTTATTGGAATTAATCCCAGCAGGAATATTCTTTTAAGGCTTTCCATGCGACTCCCCCCTTTCGCAAAGCAATTCGTGGTCGGTTCATCCTCCGCTTTAGCCCGGCTCACATCATCGGGGCTCATTTGCTGACTGAACCGTTCCAGATGTAGGTGTCGGCCTGTAAAGTTTCGCCGTTTTCCAGCTCTACATCTATCGTCTTCCTGGTCACCATAGTGCCCTCGTTCATAAAAAAGTCCATCTTGGCCAGGGTTTTTTCATCAATCTCATACACTTCACCCGCTACGATTTCTCCTTCTTCAGCAGTCATGCCATCCAGGGCGCCGAAGATATATTTGTTATAGCCATTGGCAACCGCTTTGCCCAGAAGAGTCTTTCCTCCCAGATAATATTGGTTGTAACGGCGACCGGTCACAAAGCTGCCGTACACAAATATCTTAAGCATCTAAACACACTCCTGTCTTTTGTAGTTCCATCCCCTGATCTTGAGCCTGTATTGCAATAGCCTGAGACTCTCGGGACAATATTTACAATATTCCCTATTTGCTTCCAGTATCCTCCCGAAGCAATAGTTCAGAGACAGGATTCAGTAGTCTTAAACGGCTCGCATGAAAAAAGCAGGGATGCAGAAGGCGGAGACATTTATTTCCGGACAATACTATGCCGCAACAGCTGGGTACATTTAGGTAGATTCGCAAGAAGCGGGAAGACATTCTGCTTCCCATATCACGCTGCCGCAGGTGTAGAAATAACAGCTGTTTCAAATTCGAATATCTCAATTGCATAACGCGCCATACGCAGGTCTTTAACCCCTATTCCCACTCCGACCAAACGGGCTAATCTGCGTATGATCCCATGTCGATGCCGGTATCCATATATCCACCGAAACCGCTATCTACGGCGTTTTGCTCCTCTCTGCCGGTCTGCTCTATCCTGATCATGAGGATCCTCATTAGCCTAAAGGCTAATTTGTTGGTATAATTAAATAACAACGTGTAGTCTCGATGACGTAAATCCTGTTGTCGAGTCTATTTTTTTTCCGCAACTCATATCTAATGATGCTGTTTGAACAACGCAGCAAGGGAGAAATGTTTATGTTCAAAGTGAATGATTATGTGGTCTACGGTTTAACCGGAGTATGCCAGATTATTGATATTGAAAAAGTCAAGGATACCAACAACGATCAAACCGATTACTATGTATTGCGCCCTGTATATGACAATATAAACAATATGATTATTAAGACCCCGCTGAATAACCCCAAAATTTTGATAAGAAAAGTCATCACCAAGCAAGAGGCTGCAGCATTGATGGCCAAGATGACGCAAAAAGAACCCGTCTGGATAGAGGATAACCGGGAAAGAAGCTTGCATTTTAAAACCATTCTTAAAACCGGAAATTGCGAAGAACTGATAGGACTTATCAAAACGCTATATCATGAGAAAGAAGCCAGATCTGTTGAAGGCAAAAACATAACCAGTACAGATGAACAGATAATGAAAACTGCTGAAAAGCAATTACATGAGGAATTGGCAGTGGCGTTGGACCTTTCACCCGACGAGGTCGTCGCTTATATTCTCGAACACCTCTCTTCATAAGTGTAAAAACGCCCTGCTGTAAAATCCCTCATGTGATCCCTATCCTTCACATATTATAACAACTGGTAATCAAAAACCTTGAGGATAATATTATTATAAGGGAGTTAAAGAATCATGGTTTTTTATTCCTTGATAGCTTTAACCTGTCCAAATTGGCCATATATAGTTAGAGAGAAAATGCGAGTATCTGAAGAGTGATAAGGGGCAAGAGGATGAGTAAACAGAGGGAAAGACTATTTGCCGCCCAGGTGGAAATCAAGTAGAAAACCCAGGGCGATCCCCAGGGATTTAGCCAACCTCCTTCAGCAAAGCACATGTTGAAGAG
>NZ_DIPG01000125.1:2881-7252 GCF_002426325.1 Syntrophomonas sp. UBA5494
TGATTTTTGTTTAAATTATGATCTCGGCAGAGCTGCTGTTATTCCCCTACTGCAATTTTCAGGGCATTGTCCAGGTCAAAAATCAGGTCTTCCACATCTTCAATCCCGATTGATAACCTTATTTGATCGGGGGTCACCCCGGCCAGTTTTTGATCCTCTTCGCTGAGCTGCGAGTGGGTCGTAGTGGCGGGATGAATTACCAGTGACTTGGCGTCGGCAACGTTGGCCAAATTAGAGAAAAGTTCCAGATTATTGATAAACCGTTTGGCTTTATCTATATCGCCCTTGATGCCAAATGTAAAGATTGAACCGGCCCCCCGGGGCAGATATTTCTGCGCCAGATCATAGTATTTGTTGCCGGGCAGGCTGGGATAATTAACCCAGGCAACCAGAGGATGATCATTCAGCCATGCCGCTATTTTAAGGGCATTGCCGACATGACGCTCCACCCTTAAAGACAAGCTCTCCAGACCCTGCAGGAAAAGAAATGAATTAAATGGACTCAAGGCAGCGCCGGTATCCCTCAGCAGCTGCACCCTGGTTTTGGCCACATAAGCCGGAGCACCCACATCGATGGCATATCTAACCCCGTGATAACTCGGGTCCGGCTCGGTCAGGCCCGGGAAACGCCTGCTGCCGATCCAATCAAACTTGCCGCCGTCAACGATGGCTCCGCCTATAGAGCTGCCGTGCCCGCCGATGAATTTGGTGGCCGAGTGCACCACAATATCGGCTCCATACTCTATAGGACGCAATAGATAAGGGGTGGCAAAAGTATTGTCTATAATTAAAGGCAGACCATTATCGTGAGCTATCCGGGCCACCGTTTCAATATCGATAATATTTATCCCGGGATTACCGATGCTCTCAATAAAGACCGCTTTAGTCTTTTCATTTATGGCTGACCTGAAATTTTCGGGATCGTCAGGATCGACAAATACCGTCTTGATTCCGTACTTGGGCAAGGTATATAGGAACAGATTATAGGTTCCGCCGTAGAGAGTACTGGCAGCCACTATCTCATCACCGGCGCCAGCTATGTTCATAATTGAATATGTAACCGCTGCGGAACCAGAAGCCAGGCCCAGAGCCGCCACCCCACCTTCCAGGGCCGCCAGTCTCTGTTCGAAAACGTCGGTAGTCGGGTTCATAATCCGGGTATAAATGTTTCCCGCTTCCTGCAAAGCAAAAAGCCGGGCCGCGTGGTCGGCGTCTTTAAATACATACGATGTCGTCTGGTAAATTGGCACAGCGCGCGACCCGGTGGCAGGGTCGGGTTTTTGACCGGCGTGGACCTGTAATGTATCAAACCTGTACTGCCTTTCACTCACTTTAATTCCTCCTCAAAACCTTAAATCCTATTAATCGTATATGATTACTATATTTATAATACTAGTTTTTCGCTAGTGTTTCAAGTAAAAATTAGGAGGTAAATGAATTATCTAAGCAATCCTTTGCTTTCTTTATTTGGCACTCTCCCGGTGGCGCGCAATATAATCCTTAATAGCGCGGTGCAGGGCATCAGCGGCCAAATTGGAACAGTGCATCTTAACCGGGGGCAAACCATCCAAAGCCTCGGCAACCGTACGGTTGGTGATGCGCTCGGCTTCCTCCAGAGTCTTGCCTTTTACCATTTCTGTCACCATGCTGCTGGTCGCTATGGCAGCAGCACAGCCGAAGGTTTTAAACTTGACATCCTCAATAATGTCATCCTTTACTTTGATCTCAATGTGCATTATATCTCCGCAAACCGGATTTCCTACTTCACCCACCCCGTCGGCGCATTTCAGTGAGCCGACATTTCGCGGGTTCATAAAGTGATCCATAACTTTTTCAGAATACATCAGTTGCTTCCCCCTTTGCTGTATAATGGCGACATTTGACGCAGATTACCGATTATCTTAGGTAAAACTTCAAGCACAAAATCCACATCTGCTTCAGTATTATCTTTGCCCAGGGTCAAACGCAGCGAACCATGGGCTATTTCATGCGGCAGCCCTATTGCCAGCAGTACATGAGACGGGTCAAGAGAACCGGAGGTGCAGGCAGATCCGCTCGAAGCCATGATTCCGTAGCTGTCAAGCATCAAGAGTATGGACTCCCCTTCCACGAATTTGAAGCATACGCTTACGCTTCCCGGTACTCTGTGGTGCAAATCGCCGGTGACAATTGTATCCGGTATGCTGGCGAGTATGCCCTCGCGAAGTCTGCCGCCCAGTTTATTGAGGTAGGCGGAGATTTCATCCATTCTTTCCCGGGCCAGCTGAGCGGCCTGGCCGAACCCCACGATTCCCGGTATATTTTCAGTACCGGCCCGCATTTTGTTTTCCTGCGGTCCGCCGTACAGCAGATTGCCAAGTTTAACGCCCTTTTTGATATATAAGCACCCCACTCCCTTGGGACCGTACAGTTTATGACTCGAGGCGGAGAGCATATCGATGCCGAGATCTTCAACATCCAGCGGAAGCTTGCCTATGGTCTGCACAGCGTCGGTATGAAAGGCGGCTCCGGCTTGATGGGCTATAGAGGCCAGCTCTTTTATCGGTTGCACCGTGCCGATTTCATTGTTGGCATGCATAATCGTCACCAGTGTCGTCTCTGGCCGGAGGGCTTTCTTTAGAACTTCCGGTTCAACTAAACCTGCTGAATTGACAGGCAAAACCGTTAATTCGAAACCGTTCTTATGAAGATGCTCGCAAGTATCCAGTACAGCATGATGTTCAATGGCCGAGGTTATGATATGTTTGCCTTTTTTAACATTGCTGTTCACATAGGAAACAATAGCCTGGTTGTCAGCCTCGGTGCCGCCGCTGGTAAAGAATATTTCACGAGGGTTGGCGTTGATCAAGGCCGCTACCTGTTCGCGGGCATTTTCAAGAGCTTTTTTAGCTGCCCGGCCCTTGGTGTGCACGCTGGATGGATTGCCGTATTCGTGCGTTAAAAAGGGTATCATGGCTTCGAAAACCTGACGGTCAACCGGAGTAGTAGCGCTATGGTCCATATAAATTTCTCTCATTGCCTTCACCTCTGATTTTTTAAATTTTTCGGATCGTTGTCAGATACAATTTGATCGACCAATGATTCGTTCACCAAATCTTCCAGGGTATATGAATCTAAAATATTGGATATGGAATCTCTTAAACGCGACCATACCTGCCGGGTCACACATTTCTCGGCGCGGATGCATTCATCGGGGTTGACCTCGCTGACACAATCCACCGGAGCAATAGGCCCTTCAAGAATGCGAATGATATCCCCGACAGTGATTTGGGCAGGAGTTTTACCCAGAATATAGCCGCCCTGAGCGCCTCGAACACTTTTAACCAGTCCCGCTTGTTTCAAAGGAATTAACAACTGCTCGAGATATCTTCCAGAAATATTCTGCCGTTCAGCTATGGTATGAATAGCCACCGGTCCAGATTCTTGTTTTTGAGCTATATCCAGCATGGCTCTAAGACCATACCTGCCTTTTGTTGATAGTCTCATCAAAATATCCCTTCTTCCTCTGAGTCAGCCGAATACTGCCTTAAGAAGCCCCCTGTAGTATCCGGACAGTCCAGCTAAAGCTATCTGATTGTCAATATATCATATACCCTATAGTTTTACTAGTGTTTTAAAAAAATAACCCTGATTTCTTTTAACTAAAATCAGGGTCAGGTTGTTTGGGAAAAAGGGTCAGTCAAGGATGATCTTTTCCAGGTGAGTGTAAACCGTGAGCCTTTCTCCCCGTGCGAAACCCACTACGCAAAGGTCCAGCTCTTCAGCCAGTTCCAGAGTCAATTCGGTAGGAGCCGCACGCGACAGAATTATGGGTATATTTCCCCGGGCAGCCTTTATCAGTATTTCCGATGCCACCCGGCCGCTTAAGAGCAGACATTTATTATGAGGGGAAATATCGTTCAAAAAAGCGTAGCCCAATACCTTATCAACCGCATTGTGCCGTCCGATATCTTCATAATGGACTATTATCCCCGACTCATCGGCGAGGGCGGCGCTGTGAACTCCTCCGGTTATACGGAACGACTCGGCTCTCTCCTCCAGTTCGGCCATCAGGGATATGATCTGTTTGACCGGCAGACGCCAGTCAGATTTAACTTTCTGTAATTGGCGGGCGTCGTTTATGAAATAGAGTCCTGCCCGGCCTTTACCGCAGCAGCTTGCAATGTGCCGGCGCAAGAAATTATCGGTTTGGCTCACCGGTTGAGTGGTCTCAATCCACAATAAGCCATCGTCTTCCCTTAAACGGATATCTTCAATGTCCGAAGGTTCTTTAAGGATTCCTTCACTAAGCAGAAATCCTACGGTCAGTTCCTGAAGGCCGCCGGGCGAACAGATCAAAGTGGCCAACTCGTTGTGATTAAGAAAAACAGT
>NZ_DIPG01000125.1:7541-24643 GCF_002426325.1 Syntrophomonas sp. UBA5494
GGTCTGGCGTATCTCCTTTGGACTATTCACGTCCGGGTGTGAAACTGTCAGCCATCCTCTTATTGCAGCGTTAGTTTCTGATCAGGCGGCATTGACTATACCGCATTCATTTGTTAATCCGTTGCTTCTTCTATCTTCGAAGGCCTGCTTAAATCTATTCCACGTGCCAGGTTCCTTTTTTGCCATTGCATAGTTCGGTCAAATCGTACGGTGTCTCTTGATAGACATGGTAGTTCAGCCAATTGGTGAATAATAAATTGGCATGGCTTCTCCACCGGACTTCCGGAAGTTTGGAGGGATCATTATCCGGATAGTAGTTTGCCGGCACATTAATAGTCAGGCCTTTGGCAACATCCCGGTCATACTCGGCTTTTAAAGTGAGGGGATCATATTCGGAATGGCCGGTAATGAATATCTGCCGCTGATCTTTGTTGGCGACAATATATATCCCGGCTTCCTCAGACTCTGACAATATATCCAGCTCCGGAACCTTCTCGATATCAGCGCGGCGTATCTCTGAATGCCTGGAATGGGGGGCATAAAATACGTCATCGAAACCCCTTAACAGGGGTACGTTTTTCTCTAAAACCCGGTGCTTGAAAACCCCGAACATCTTCTGGCCGAGCGGATATTTGGGCACGCCGTAATGGTAGTATAAGCCTGCCTGAGCGCCGACACAGATATGCAGTGTAGCCCACACGTGCTTTTTGGTCCATTCCAGTACGTCGGCCAATTCATCCCAATAAGTCCATTCTTCATAATCCAGGTGTTCTACAGGGGCCCCGGTGATGATCATTCCATCAAATTTCTGCTTTTCAATCCGCGTAAAAGTAGTATAAAAATTCTGCAAATGCTCTTCTGAAGTATTTTTGGATTCATGGCTCTCCATGCACAGCAGTATGATTTCGACTTGCAGCGGGCTGTTGGCCAAAAGCCTCAACAGCTGGGTTTCGGTGACAATTTTCTGCGGCATCAGGTTTAAAATCGCGATCCTGAGAGGACGAATATCTTGATGACTGGCCCGCTTTTCTTTCATAACAAAGATATTCTCGCCCTGAAGTATATTGCTGGCCGGAAGATTATCCGGTATTATAATCGGCACTATGAATTACCTCCTTAATTATCTGTCCACCTGCGTAATATATTTCTCCGGTTCAATCGCTGGGGACCTGACTCGAATTCATGCTTCCGGTTCGATAACCCTGCATGTCAAGGGTGATGTAGCGGAAACCCAACTGCCTCAGATGACTGTCAATCTTATCCATGGCGGCTTCTGACAACAGTTTATGGCGTTCATTATCACCAACCTCGATTCGAGCCAGATCCTGGTGCATTCGAACCCTCACTTGTTTTATTCCCAGGCCGAGCAGGTAATCTTCCGCGGCTTCCACCATCTTTAACTTTTGATTGCTGATCCTCTCACCATGCACAAACCGGGATGATAAACATGCGGCGGCCGGTTTTTCCGAGGTTTCCAGACGCATTTGCCTTGACAATTGCCTGATTTCCGACTTATTCAGGCCAGACTCCAGCAGAGGACTTGCAATCCCGAGCTCACGCAAGGCTTTCAGGCCGGGACGGATATCGCTCAAATCGTCAACATTGGACCCGTCGGCAACATGTTCAAAACCTCTATCCCGGGCTATTTCTTTAAGCTTAGAAAATAGTTGATATTTACATAAATAGCAGCGCTCGGGCGGGTTGTCACTAAACCCGGCAACTTTAAATGGATCTATGTTGACGACCAGATAGTTTACATCCAGTTTTCTGGCTATACGCACGCATTCCATGGATTCTCTTTGCGGATAAGTGGGGCCGATTGCAGTAACTGCCAGCACCCTTTGCTTCAAAACTTCTTTGGATACGGCCAGTAAGAATGTACTGTCGACGCCGCCGCTAAAGGCGATCAAGGCGCTCCCCAACGATTTAATATGCTGTTTGAGTGAATTCATTTTCTCTTCACTGTGCATTATCTTCTCCAACCTGCATTGATAATAATTAATGCCCCATATATTATATAAACAAGTATCTTTACTAATTTTATAGGTATTATAGGGTATTTAGAACCAGATTTCAATACTTTGCAAACCCGCCGGAGGCTGGTTTTAACTTGAACAGCATCGCTTAATAGTGCGGCGGCGGATACTTGATAATTATAACAATTTTCCGGGCCGTATTGAGCGATATAATAAAAATAGCGCCCGGGTAATTTCTAAGCTCCTGGGATGCCTTAGCTTTAGTTGCCAACATCTGCAAACCATCATTGATAGATTACTCACGCTGCTCCTCGGCACCGGGAGCTTCCTGGTCAGCAGATCTGCGACCCATCATTTATAGGTTGCTCACGGGTTAAGTTCATATTTATCGGCGTTTATTGCTATTTGCGAATAATGTCAAGCGGTTGGTCACTCGAACAATTTTTGTTATGATTACTTTGTTAAATATAATTTAGTCCTTAGGAAGGACTTTAACCCGGAGGATGAATGGTCAACGAATTTTCGAGAACCGAATTGTTATTAGGCAAAGAGGCCATGACCCGTCTTGCACGGAGCCGGGTCGCCGTATTCGGCATCGGAGGGGTGGGCAGTTTTGCCGTCGAAGCCCTGGCCCGTGCCAATGTGGGCAGCTTTTTACTGGTGGATGATGATCTGATATGCAGAACCAACATTAACCGGCAGATTCATGCCACCAGCAGAACGGTGGGCCGGCCAAAAGTAGAAGTTATGCGTGAAAGAATTATGGATATAAACCGCCGGGCTCAAGTCGACATTCTCCAAACCTTTTTCTCCGGCCAGTGTTCGGACGCAATGATTAGCAAAGATTTGGATTACATTATCGACGCGATCGATACGGTCAGCTCTAAAATCGAATTAGTGGTTAAAGCCAATGAACTGAATATCCCCATTATCAGCTGTATGGGAGCTGGAAATAAGTTGGACCCCGGCCGTTTTGAGATCGCGGATATATACGATACTTCCATATGTCCGCTAGCCAGGGTAATGCGTAAAGAATTGAGAAAAAGAAACATTCCGTCCCTTAAAGTGGTCTATTCCAAAGAAAAACCGCTCGTGCCCATTTCAACTGAAGACTCCGACTGCAATGCAGGATGCATATGCCCCCAAGGATCTGCTCGTACCTGCACCATGCGCCGGCAGATACCGGGCAGCATCTCCTTCGTTCCTTCCGCGGCCGGTTTGCTCATGGCCGGCCAAGTGGTGCGCGATTTGATCGCGTCTAAATAAAACCGCCCCGTCAAATCCAGAGGAATGCCAATCGCATTTCGCACTGACGACCATATAAGAAAACCGGCTAATCCAACCCGGGTAAATTAGCCGGTTCATGCCTGTATTTAAAACTTTCAGGTATCCTTTCTTTTGGAGATGACCTGCCCTGCAGAAAGGGTTCTTGCCTTTGATATGGGAAGTTCTACCCCTGGAAGAGTTCCGTGGAGAGATATCTTTCACCAGTGTCGGGAAGCAGAATAACCACTGTTTTCCCCTTGTTTTCAGGTCTTTTCGCTATTTGGGTGGCTGCAAAAGCGGCCGCTCCCGAAGAAATCCCCACCAGGAGACCTTCGGTTCTGGCAAGCAAGCGGGAAGTTTTAAACGCGTCCTCATTTTTCACCTTAAATACTTCATCCAAAATGCTCCGGTTCAACACCTCAGGAATAAAATTGGCTCCGATACCCTGAATTTTGTGGGGGCCGGCCTGTCCTCCGGAAAGCAGCGGCGAATCGTACGGTTCAACCGCCACTATCTTTACCCCTGGTTTATTGGCTTTAAGAATTTCTCCGACCCCGGTGATGGTTCCGCCCGTTCCGACTCCCGCCACAAATATATCCACCTGTCCATCAGTATCCCGCCAAATCTCTCGCGCGGTAGTTTCCCGATGAATGGCCGGGTTGGCAGGATTACTAAACTGTTGGGGAATGAAAGCGTTGGGCATACTGGCCGCCAGCTCGTCGGCTGCTCTCAAGGCGCCGGCCATGCCTTCATGCCCCGGGGTCAAAACCAGCTCGGCACCGAGGGCTTTCAAGAGATTGCGGCGCTCTAAGCTGAAGGTTTCAGGCATAGTTAAAATGAGGCGATAACCTTTGGCTGCCGCTACAAAAGCCAGTGCTATACCTGTATTTCCACTGGTAGGCTCGATGAGTACAGACTCCTTATTTATCAAGCCTTTTTCTTCGGCATCCTTGATCATGGCATAACCGATCCGGTCTTTGACGCTGCCGGCCGGATTGAAGTATTCCAGTTTGCCCAGCAGCCTGGCGTCTACCTGGTTGCAGGCGGAGTAGTTCGACAGTTCCAAAAGCGGAGTACTGCCGATAAGCTCAGTAAGGTTTGATGCGATTCCCGACATGCAAAGTCCTCCTTTGTCTTTTCCCATACGGTGCAGGTAGTCTTGAAACTGAATGCTTTATTATTTAGATCTTACGTCTATTCCGCTTATTAGGCCAACGCCTGGTCAAAATCCTTAATCAGGTCTTCAACATCTTCCAAACCCAGAGAGACCCGGATCAGATTCTCGGTAATGCCCAGTCTCAACCGTTCCGACCGGGGCATGGAGGCATGGGACATGGTGACCGGATATGATACTATGGTCTCCACCCCGCCGAGGCTGACCGCCACGGCAGCCAATGTCACCCGGCTCATGAACCTGCGGGCCAATTCAACAGACCGGGTTTTAAATGCCAAAACCGCTCCCGGTCCGTCTGACTGGCGTTTATGTATGTCACTTCCGGGATGACTGTCAATACCGGGATAATAAACCTTTTCAACCTGTTTTTGCGCCATGAGCCATTCGGCTATAATCCGGGCGCTGTTTTGCTGATGGTCCATGCGTACTTTGAGGGTTTTCAAACCACGCAGCAGCAGCCAGCTGTCTTGAGGTCCCAATATGGCGCCGAAACCGTTTTGAACCGAATAAACCTCCCGGGCTATATCTTCATCGCTAACCACTGCCAGGCCGCCGATCACATCGCTGTGCCCGCCTATAAATTTAGTGGCGCTATGGACGACTATATCCGCGCCCAATTCCAAGGGGCGCTGCAGATAGGGGGACATAAAGGTGTTGTCGACGATAACCAAAAGGCCGTTTTGCTTGGCAATATCAATGGCTGCTCTTAAATCCGTTATTTTCATCAACGGGTTGGAAGGGGTTTCCAAAAACAAGGCGCGGGTATTATTTCGGATAGCTGCTTTAATTCGATCCGGATCCGCTGCGTCTACAAAAGTGCTGTCAAGGCGGAAACGCTTAAATAAAGAATTCATGATGCGAAAGGTGCCGCCGTAAACATCTTCGCAGACCACGATATGGTCGCCCGCCGCGAATATTGACAAAACCGATGCTGTAGCGGCCATGCCGGATGCAAAGGCAAAACCCCTATGCCCCCCCTCCAACACCGCGATAGTGTTTTCCAGCGCCTGACGGGTAGGATTGCCCGAGCGCGAATAGTCAAAGCGCTGCGCTTTATTTATGTCGGATTGATGAAAGGTGGAAACCTGGTGAATGGGTATACTTAGCGCCCCGGTATGTTCGTCTATCTCATTGCCGTTGTGGATTAGCCTGGTGCCAAAACGCATCTTTTCCTCCCTTAATTTACGTATTTCGGAAACTGTCGCAATACAACTGAGTTAAGCCAGCGCCTGCTTTAAATCATCGATGATGTCTTCCACTGCTTCGATCCCAACCGACAGACGCAATAATTTTTCATCTACGCCCAAATGATCCAGTATTTCTTTGGGTATGGAGGCATGCGTCTGAGTAATGGGATAAGTAATCAGACTCTCTACCCCTCCCAGGCTTTCAGCAAAGGCAATCAGTTTAACCCTGCCCAATATTGCTTCCGCCAAGGCCGGGTCCCTGACAGAGAATGAAATCATAGCCCCGAATCCGGAAGCCTGCTCTCTGCAAACAGCATGCCCCTGGTGATCGCTTAACCCAACGTAATATACTTTCTCCACCCGGGGGTGGTCTTTAAGCCAATTGGCAATAATGCGGGCATTTTGCTCCTGTCTCTCCATGCGTATAGCCAGCGTTTTCAAGCCCCTCAAAATCAGCCAGCTGTCAAAAGGCGCCAGGACGCCGCCAATAGCGTTTTGGTAAAATCTCAGCCGCTCCTCCAGGACTTGGTCTTTCACGATGACAAAACCGGCCAGCGTATCGTTGTGCCCTCCCAGATACTTGGTAGCGCTGTGAACCACGATATCGGCCCCCAGCTGTAAAGGCCTCTGCAAATAAGGAGTGAGAAAGGTGTTGTCGACAATAGTGAGCATTTGATGAACCCTGGCGATTTCAACCACAGATTTTATGTCGGTAACCTTCATCATGGGATTGGAAGGGGTTTCAATAAAAACAGCCCGGGTATTCGCTCTGATAGCATTGATAACGTTCTCGGTTATGCCGGTGTCAAGATATGTAAAGTCCAAACCGTGCTTTCGCGAGATTTCTTCGAAAAGCCGGTATGTCCCTCCATAAAGGTCATCAGACACCAATAGGTGGTCGCCGGGCGAAAATATTTCACAGAGCGTAGCGATAGCCGCCATGCCGCTGGAAAATGCAAATCCCGCCAGCCCCCCTTCCAAATCGGCTATGGTTTTCTCGATTTCTTCCCGGGTCGGATTGCCCGAGCGGGTATAATCATAGCCGGTACTCTGTCCCAGTCCCGGATGCTTAAAAGTAGCCGTCTGGTAAATGGGGAAGCTGATCGCCCCGGTGTGCGGATCCGCTCCTTTATGACCCCTTACGATCTTGCTCTCTATCCTCAGCCCCATCTAAGCTGCCTCCCACCATAAATCAGTCCCATTCGCAGTAAATCGCGGTTGTTATTATTATTCCAATAGTTTTACTGCTTTTCAGCCCAAAAAATTATTGCCCTAAATTGCCTAAATATAGAACATAAGCGACATATGCCCTTGCATTTTCTTATACTCAAGCAGCAAGTCTTCCAAAGTAATGGCGTCAACCACGCTATTAATGCTCTCGTTGATTTGATCCCACACCTGTTTCTTCAAACAGTATTCAACTGGATTTTTTGATTCGCTGTCCGCGCTGTCGCCCGCGACAACTAAATCCCCTTCAAGGGCACGAAGTATTTGGCCGACCGTAATGCGGTTAAGACTGTCAGCCAGCACATAACCTCCCTGAGCCCCTTTTACACTGTTGACCAAACCGGCTTTTCTTAAAATTGAAAAAACCTGTTCCAGATAATTGGAAGAAATATTCTGCCGTTCAGCAATCGTATTTAAAGCCACATGATCGCCGCCCGAGTTTAGCGCCAGATCAAGCATGGCCCTCAAACCGTAACGGCCTTTGGTGGACATTCTCATAATTCAACCTCCAGATAGTTTTCTTATATGAATAATAATATATCCGCAAGAGCGGATGCAAGTATAATTAACATGGCTTTATTACCGGCTGCTTATCCTGGAGGCGATGATACCTGTATACAGCCGCTTTGCACAAATGCTTTATAAGCGGCCAATTTCCTATAATATTTATAGGATTCCCGGTTTATTTATACCAAAACCTCAGGCCGGCATCAAATAAATTTCAGTCAAACCGTTGACAGTTTCAGACAGCTACGGTACCCTTTCACTATTCCTATTTATTCTATAGATTTTATAGTAATATGATTATGCTGTTTAACCGGGGCAGCTTTGTATAATACTAAGCAATACCTTTTGATCATTAGGAAGGATATTCAATGTTTAATGCCATTTTATGCCGTTATGGAGAGCTGGGATTAAAAGGAGACAACCGGGGTTATTTTGAAAAAACCCTGTTGAGCAACATCGTGCAGGTCCTGGAACCTCTAGCGGGGGTTTCGGTAAAGCGTCTTTCCGGCAGGATACTGGTGACTTACCAGCAAAATGTTGAGTCAGTTTTGGAGCGATTGCGCCTGGTCTTCGGCCTGGTATCAATAAGCCCGGCGATAGTAGTTAAACCCGATGTGGAGGAAATATACCAGGCGGCAGAACATTTATTTAGCGGATTTTATAATGCTAAAACCTTCGCGGTACGGTGCCGCCGTTCGGATAAGCGTTTCCCTATGAAATCCCCTCAATTGGGGGCATGGTTGGGCAGCCGCATCATTGAAAATCACCCCGATTTAAAAGTAGATCTGGGCAGCCCCGACCTGGCAGTCAATGTAGAAGTCAGGGAGAGCCTGGCGCTGGTATATGCAGCTGTTTACCCAGGCCCCGGCGGCCTGCCGGTTTCAAGCAGCGGCCATGGCGTTTTGCTGTTGTCGGGAGGCTTGGATAGTCCGGTGGCGGGATGGATGGCCATGAAGCGAGGCATTAAACTTACAGCGGTTTACTATCATAGTTTTCCTTTCACCGGCGACCACGCCAAGCAAAAAGTCATTGATTTGGCCAGGAGGCTGGCCGCGTACAACCGCGGCTCCATGCAGCTGGTGATCGTGGATGTGGCATCCATCCAAGAAACGATTATCGAAAGATGCCCCGAAAAACTGCGGGTAACCCTGTTGCGGCGTATGATGCTGCGCCTGGCGGAAAGCCTCGCGGCTCAAATAAAGGCTCAGGTGCTTATAACCGGCGATAGCGTTGGTCAGGTTGCCAGCCAAACCCTGGAAAGCTTAAATGTGATTTCAGAGGCGGTGGATATGCTGCTGCTGCGCCCGTTATGCGCTATGGATAAAACCGAGATTACCGCTTTAGCCCGTCAAATAGCGACCTATGAGACTTCGATACTGCCTTATCAGGACTGCTGCTCGCTTTTCCTGCCCCGGCACCCGGCCACCCGCCCGGCTTTACGGGAAACTTTGCAGGCTGAAGCCCTGGTGGAATGGCAGCCGCTCCTGGAAAATGCCTTCAATACCCGGGAAGTAATTAATCTGGCGGCTTCGCTGAGCTAGATCTGGGGGTAAAATAAATTGGGCACCGACAATATTATCTATCTTGATAATGCCGCCACCACCGCTGTGGCGCCTGAAATTGCAGAAGCGATAAAGGAGATTATGGTCCATAATTACGGCAATCCCTCATCTTTGCACGGATTAGGCCTGAAAGCCGCCAACCACCTTAGGGCGGCCAGGACAACGCTGGCCTCCTGCCTGGGAACCGGAGAAGACGAAATTATCGTCACTTCCGGGGCCAGCGAAGCCAATAACCTGGCTCTGCTGGGCGCAGCCCTGGCCAACCAGAGAAAAGGGCGCCATATTATTTACTCGGCCATAGAACATCCCTCGGTTATCGAACCCATGAAGTTTTTAAGTCAAAAGGGTTTCGAGGTTGAAGTCTGTCCCGTCAATAAGCATGGAATAGTTGAGCAGCCGGTACTGGCGGATATGGTCAGGGAAAGCACGATTTTAGTCAGCATTATGATGGTCAATAATGAAATCGGCAGCGTGCAGAACATCGCCGGCCTGGCTAAAGCCGCCCGGACTGTGAATCAGAAAGTATACTTTCACTCCGACTGTGTGCAGGCTTTTGGTAAAGTTATGGTAAAACCCCGCCAGTTGGGTATTGATATGCTGTCGCTGAGCGCCCACAAGCTTCACGGTCCCAAGGGCGTGGGAGCCCTTTATCTAAACAAGGGCATTAAGTGGAACAGCCTGTCACTGGGTGGCGGCCAGGAAGGAGGCCGCAGGTCGGGAACCGAGAATGTTCCCGGAGCGGTCGGGTTTGCACTGGCTGCGGAAAATGCCTGTAAAAATCTCGAACCTGACTGTCGCCACATGTACAGCCTCAAAGAGCACCTGCTGAGGCTGCTCGGTGAGCAGGATATACCATTTGCAGTCAACGGTCCCGATCCATTGGATTCATTATATTCCGCTCCCCATATTCTCAACATATCTTTTCCCGGAATCAGAGGCGAAGTTCTCATGCACTTTTTGGAAAGAGATCATATTTACATCTCCACCGGGTCGGCTTGCTCCTCGCAGAAAACCAAAAGCAGCCATGTTCTAAAGGCTCTCAATCTGCCTGGCGAGCGGGCCGACGGCGCGGTTCGCATCAGTCTGTCCCCCTGCAATAACCGGCAAGAAATAGTCCGCCTGGTTGAATCTCTAAGCCGGGCCGTTTCGCAAATAAGAGACCTGGTATAGATTCCTGCAGCCTTGGACACCGTTTCTCAACAAGCTCGACTCCATACATCACCACTCTGGTAAAATGAGATATCAATACTATTTCCCCGGCAGTATGCTCTTGAACCGTTAAGTATAACGCCAGTGATCGAGGAGGGATTGAGATGGACCAGCATGATCATCATGATGACAGTCACAGAAAACACTTGGACCATGCGGCTGCCGCTGACAAACCCGGACCCACATCCGAACCAGGGCGTCACCACCCTATTCATGCCAGTCATTCCGCACCACCCTCCCTTGAAACAACCGAACCCCATAATACTGGAGCTAAAAATCTACATGTTCATGCCCATCCTCAAACCATGAATTCGCAAGTAAATCATGCTATCGACCACAGCGCCCGTAATGGTCATTCAAGCGGTCACGGCAAAGGGCAGCATGCCCATCATAATCCGAAAGTGTTTTTCAAAAAACTGTGGTTATCGGCCCTGCTCACTATTCCGGTCCTGGCCGTCAGCCCTCATTTTCTGGCTTTGCTGGGCATAATGGCTCCAAGTTTCCCGGGAAGTCATTATATCGCTCCATTGTTTGCAACCCTGGTCTTTTTCTATGGCGGCCTGATCTTTCTCCAGGGGGCCGGGGCGGAAATCAAAACGCGCCAACCGGGAATGATGACCTTGATCGCTCTGGCTATAACCGTATCCTACGGCTACAGCTTATTGGTTACTTTTGGCCTGAACGGCGAAGAGATTTACTGGGAGCTGACGACTTTGATCGTAATCATGCTGCTCGGACACTGGCTGGAAATGAGCGCGGTCCAGAATGCGGGGAGCGCCTTGAATGAAATGGCCCGGCTGCTGCCCGATACAGCAATTAAAGTCAAGGATGATGAACTGGTCGAAGTGGCGGTTACCGAACTGAGGGCAGGTGACCTGCTTCTGATCCGCCCCGGCGCCAGGGTTCCCGCTGACGGGCAGGTAGTCCAGGGCAACAGCCTGGTCAATGAGTCTATGGTCACGGGAGAATCGGTTCCAGTCGCCAAGCAGCCGGGCGATAGTATCATTGCCGGTACGATTAACGAAGACGGGGCCTTAAGAATTCAAGTGATGAAAACTGGCGCTGAAACCTATCTGGCCGGAATAATGCGCCTGGTGGAAGAAGCCCAGAAGTCCCGGTCCAGATCCCAGGTCCTGGCCGACCGAGCCGCCTTCTGGCTGGTCATCATTGCATTGAGTTCGGCACTGCTTACCGCCCTGGCCTGGAACCTGGCCGGAGCTCCCTTAAATATCATTATGGAGCGGGTGGTGACGGTTATGGTAGCGGCCTGCCCCCATGCTCTCGGTCTGGCCATCCCGCTGGTGGTGGCCATATCTACGACCATTACCGCCAGAGCCGGTCTTCTGGTTCGCAACCGGCTGATGCTGGAGGAAGCCCGGAATGTCAATTGCGTGGTTTTTGATAAGACCGGCACACTGACCAAAGGAGAGCATAAACTTTCCAAAATTATTCCCGTTGCAGGGTTTACGGAAGAAAAGGTGTTGAGCCTGGCGGCTGCGGCTGAATTTGAGGCGGAGCATATGCTGGGTCGTGGAATAGTAAATGCGGCCCGGGAGAAAAACCTTGATATTCCTCAGGCTGCCGGCTTCGAGGCCATGCCCGGCCGGGGCATAATAGCCCAAATTGACGGTCAAGAGGTGCAGGTGGGAGGTCCCAACCTGATAAGCTCGCTCGGAATCAGCCTGCCGTCCGAATTATTTGAATCCCTCCAGCACTCCGATGATCTGGGTATAACCAGCGTTTATCTGGTAGTTGACAAAAAGGTCGCCGGTTTATTGAGCCTGGCTGATGTAGTTAAGGAAGAATCGCAGGAGGCTATAAACATCATAAAGGCTATGGGCATCAAAGTGGCTATGCTGACCGGTGACAATGGCGCCGTGGCGGCTCAGATCTCCCAACAAATCGGCATCGATGAATATTTTGCCGGCGTCCTTCCGGAGCACAAGGCGGATAAAATACGTGAGCTTCAAAATCAGGGCTATCGCGTGGCTATGGTGGGAGATGGGGTTAATGACGCCCCCGCTTTGGCCCAGGCCGATGTAGGCATCGCCATCGGCGCCGGAACCGATGTAGCTATAGAATCGGCCGGCATCATTCTGGTCCACAACGATCCCCGCGATGTAGCCCGTTTATTCAAAATATCCAAAGCGACTTATCGAAAAATGGTCCAGAATCTGGCCTGGGCCACCGGCTACAATGCCGTGGTTATTCCGCTGGCAGCGGGCGTGCTGGCCCCCTGGGGATTCGTTTTACCGATGGCGGCCGGAGCCGTGGTGATGTCTTTAAGCACCATCATCGTGGCGATCAATGCGCAGTTGTTGAAGAAATACCTGTGATGCTTACAGATGCCTCAATAAAATTTATAATTAATTGCCCCTCTAGCATGCTTTTATTATAAAATGTCAGTGTGTTGATTCTATGAAGATTTTAAAATCTAAGCTTTGTTATAACCTATCGGTTGTTCGGTATTACCCCAAAGCTTTGGGATATAAGCCGGCACTCTCCGAGCATACTTCCGGTACTCGTCGCCAAAGGTTTCAATCATAATATCCTCTTCCCGTTTTGACAATCTCTTGTACATATACATCAAAATAGGCGCCATCAAAAACGTGATAATGGTGGGCCATTGAACCAAGAAACCTAAAATTGCAAGAGAAAACCCGACGTATTGAGGATGGCGCACATATTTATATATTCCATCAGTTACCAGATCACCTGATCCAGCATGTATTTCTCTCCACCCTATGGCAATGATGATCAATCCGCTAAAAATTAAAATGTTGCTCAACGGATGCAAAATGCTGAATAGAACCGGTGATCCGCCCGCTAATGTTACCCATAAATGGCCGTTCATATGAGAATAAGGGTTCAACACCGGATACCTGCTGCCTAAAATGCTGGTCAGAATATATATAGTCAGGGGAAAACCAAACATCTCACTGAACAAAGCAACTAGAAAAGCCATGAATGCTCCTAATGTCTGCCAATCTCTTTTAGTAGCAGGCCTAAAAGCCGAATAAGCAAACAGACTGAATACGACTACGTTGAAGACCACCATGGTCCAAAAACCGTAAGCATACGTCTCACTGAAGCCCATAAACGATCCCTCCCTAAGAATACAAATCGAATTTATTCTCTATCCCAGGTTATCATTAATATTAAGAATCGTTTGTGGTGATTTTATGAAGATCTTAAGTTAAGTTGCCACTCCTGGGCTTGGCGTTCACCCTTTACGCCACAGCATAAATATTCTCTTTAAGCTAGCCGGCCATAAAATTTAAGCAATACTTTCTAAGGCCTGTTCGAAGTCTTCGATCAAATCCTCGACATCTTCCAGGCCCACGCTGATCCTGATAAGGTCCTCGTATACTCCCATGCTTTCCTTTTCCTCAATAGTATTGGTGATATAAATGGTCGAAGCCGGGTGTATGACCAGGGTTCTCACGTCTCCGATATTGGCCAGATTGGTGGCGTATTTGAGATGGTTAATCAGTTTAAAAGCATTCTGTTTCGAACCTATCCGTATAGTGAATATTGCTCCATATCTGCCGCCAAACTGCCCGGCAGCCAGCTGGTGATCCGCATGCGCCTCCAGCCCGGGGTAGTTGAGGGCCAGAACTTTGGGATGGTTTTTTAAGGCCGAAGCCAAAAGGAGAGTATTCTGACATAGCCTTTCCATCCTGAGTCCCAGGGTCTCAAGACCGATGCCGTTTAGGAATGCGTTAAAGGGAGATAAACAGGCCCCGAAATCTTTGAACAAGCCTTTTCTAAGTTTGGCCAGGTAAACAAAAGCTCCGAACTTTTTGAAATCCTTTAAAGAGGAATAACGCTCGTAATTCCATTTGAATTTACCGCTGTCCAGGATGATACCGCCGATGGAATTACCGCTGCCGTTAATATACTTGGAAGTGGAATGGATGACGATATCCGCTCCCAACGCAATAGGTTTGACCAGATAGGGTGTGGTGGCAGTGTTGTCCACCACCAGAGGAATTCCATGGCTATGAGCCAGTTCTGATATTTGCTGTATATCCGGTACGTCCAGTTTGGGATTGCCAATGGTTTCGATATAGATCAGCCGGGTTTTTTCGGTTATGGCGTCCTCGAAGCTCCTGATGCGGTTGTCTTTTACATAACAGGTCGAAACCCCGAAGTCCTCCAGGCCTTTAAACAGTGAATGGGTACCGCCGAATATTCCAGTTCCTGATACGATTTCTTCACCGCTTTTCAAAATGTTCATGACCGCCAGAGTGACGGCGGCCATGCCGGATGAACAGGCCACCGCGCCCACGGCCCCTTCCAGATAGGCCAGCCGTCTTTCAAAAGCTTCAACCGTGGGATTGTTGATGCGGGTATAGATGAATCCCGGTTGAGTGCCTTTAAATATATTCTCCAATTCCTCAGCCGTGCTATGTTCAAAGGAAGAAGACTGGTATATGGGAATGTTGGTGGCCCCGGTTTTCTGGTCGGAAGCAGCCTGACCATGGATCAGCGCCGTATTAAACCTCATAACAAGCCGCCTTTTTCAACCAGCATGGTGTAGGTTCCATCTTGATTGTTTTTTATCTTAAGGACCTTATGGCCTTCGTCCTTAAGACTTCGGGGCACGTTTTGAATGGGTTCACCCTCGTTGATCAGCACTTCAATAACCTGGCCGTCCTCCAGCTCTTCAAGGGCTACCTTTACTTTAACAAAGGTTACCGGGCATACCACATCGCTGATATCTACAAATGCCCGGGCTTTTTCTGCACTCATGAAAAGACCTCCTGCAGTTCCTTCTCCAATAAATCCCAACCCGCCCGGTCCAGCAGGGTCCCAAAGCGCTCTGAAGCCCTGCCGTGCTTGTCAAAGAAGGCCAGGGTAGCCTCAATGACTTGGTGCAGCTCTTCAGTGGAAAATATAATAGGTAAAAGCTGCCTGCCCACTGCAATCCGGTTTCCAAACAGCCCTCCAAAATATACGATGAATCCGCTTTTTCCCTCCCAGGCCTCGGTGGGGCAGGATTTAACGCAGCGCCCGCAGTAGTTGCACCCGCTTTTATCGAAGGTCAGGGTTTCACGGTCCTGGTCAACCTTAATGATCCCGGCTGAACAAACCGCTTCGCACAGGCCGCAATAGTTGCATTGATCTTCAATCCATTCCGTCAGCATACCGCCTTTAATCCCCAGGTCGTTTTCTTCGGCTTTCAGGCAGTTGTTCCGGCACCCGGTGATGCCCAGCTTAAATTTATGCGGCAGGTCCCGGGCGTAATATTTTTCATCCAGCTCCGCAGCCAGGGAAGTCGTGTCTATCAAACCGCTGGGGCAAACCCCGTTCCCCTGGCAGGCGGTGACGGTTCTTACCCGGGGTCCGCAGGCTCCGGGCTGCAAGCCCGTTTTAGCTAATTCCTGCTTTACCGTGTCTATGTCCTCCAGCTTGATAAAGGGTATTTCTATCCCCTGGCGGGAGGTCATGTGGATGTATCCCCTTCCGTACTTTTCCGCTATTTCGTTAACCGTGCGCAGCTGTTCGGCTTTAATCTGCCCACCGACGATGCGCAGGCGCAAAGAAAAATGTCCGGCCTGCACCTGCCGCATAAAACCGCCTTTTTTGAGTTCTGCATAATCCACCTGGGCCATGTTTATTCTCCTCCTATCACTAAATCTTCCGGACTGACTTCTTTATTAACAATGAGGAAGCTCTTCAATACAGGGTTTTGTTTTTCCGCCAGCGATAGAATCATATAACTTTTGGACGGGTCAAAAGCCAGTCTGATATCTTCTCGGGAGGGCCGGGCCGGAGTCGCCGGGTGGCTGTGAAAATTGCCCAGGAGCACCCATCCATTGACTCTCATATCCTTTACAGCGGCAAATTGTTCTTTGGGGTCCATGGAAAAGTGCTCCGGGCTTTCATCGATGTTGCGAAGGAAATACACTTTTTCCACGCGCTTCTCTTCATTTTCCAGTCTTCCCGCCAGCAGGCCGCAGGCTTCATTGGGAAGTTCGGCCAGGGAATAATCTATGATTTCATCATAATGTGATTTATATATATGAATCATTTTCTCACCCTGCATAGCAGTTATTTAAGTTCGCAATGCGCCTGTTCATAGTCTTCAAGCTGATGGATGCCGGGGTTGTCGCCGCAAACCGGGCAGCTTTTGCGCTGCGCTATTTTCACCTTCCTGAACTCCATTTTCAGGGCGTCATAGGTCAGAAGATAACCATTAAGCAGACTCCCCACACCCAGAATGTACTTTATCGCTTCGCTGGCCTGAAGGGTTCCGATAATTCCGCCCATAACCCCTATAACTCCGGCCTGCCGGCAGGTGGGAACCGCATCCGGGGGAGGCGGGTTCTTGAATATGCACCGGTAGCAGGGGCCCTGCCCGGGAACATAGGTCATGGTCTGCCCGTTAAACCTGATGATTCCCGCATGGGAAAAGGGTTTTCCCGCCAGGACGCAGGCATCGTTGATCAGGAATTTGGCCGGGAAGTTGTCGGTCCCGTCAATGATAAAGTCATAATCCCGGTCTTTAATGATGTCTCTAATATTGTCGGCCTTTATCCATTCCTGATAAGTCACCACCTCAACATCGGGATTCATTTCATAAATAGTCTCCTGGCCGGAGAGCACCTTGGGCTTGCCTACATCTTTGGTCGCATGTATAATCTGCCTCTGCAGGTTGGACAAGTCGACATCATCAAAATCCACCAGGCCGATGGTGCCGATACCGGCCGCGGCCAGATACATGGCGGCCGGCGCCCCCAGTCCGCCGGTGCCGATAATAAGCACCTTCGCGTTTAAAAGTTTGGCCTGTCCTTTTCCGCCTACTTCTTTGAGGATGATATGCCGGGAGTATCGTTCCAGCTGTTGATTCGATAAACTCACTATTTCCCACCGCCCATATAGTATAGAAACTCGACTTCATCCCCGTCCTGGATGTTAAATGAAGCGAAATCATCCTTATCGATTATTTCTTCATTAACCTGCACCGTCACGTATTCCGGCATTTCAA
>NZ_DIPG01000125.1:24871-31600 GCF_002426325.1 Syntrophomonas sp. UBA5494
CATTTAGCAAAGCTTTAAATAAAATAATCCACCTCCGCAATCCTGCGTTCATTTTCAAACCTGATATTTCTGAATTTCATAAAATCCATCCATTTGTCGGCCAGGACTGCTGGTTTTTTTGCCTCGCCCTCATCCGCGGTCAGGTATTCGCTGATGAAAAGATTAAACGATGTCCAATCGTTTACTTTTATATAAGCGCCGTGAATATCGATCAGTGGAACGGAATCAGATCTATACTCATGAAGCCCCACTATATTTTCCAGCCGCGCTTTGCGGATGCGGGCCGCCAGTTTTCCAGTCAGATCGATGACATCTATATCCTCTGGGTAATGGTAGCTCTCTCCCATAAGCGGCAGCACGTCCCCGGGTTCAAAGGTATTCGGCCGGCCCGGGTATTTACGCAGGATTCCGTCAGCCAGGGTAAAATAGTATTCGTCAAAGCATTGCACGTCCATTATGGTTTGGTTTTGAGCCAGCCTGGTGGCGTGCTGAATTTCTTTTACCAGCCCTGATACAATTCCCCCGCCGCTGACATCATAGCCGTCAACCAGCACAAACCTTCCGGTGCCCGGATGGTTTTTAAACTCGTCAAAGCTGATAAGCTCTTTGCTTCTTATGGTCACTTCAGCCACATCGTTGGTCTTGATTTGGGCCGCGTTTTCAAGCGCATCCAGGGTGGTGGCGTCGATGACTTTGCTTATGGATACGATTTCGCACTCCTGTTCCTGGGTGACCAGCTTTAATTTGTATCTTTTTCCTTTTACCAGAGGGGTCTTACCCATCCAGAACAAATTGGCTTTAAACAGGTCCGATACCAGAGGCGCCCCGTTCTTATGGCTGATGAACTCCCCTCTTTTATTAAAAAATTCATCTTCAACCGTGATGCCTACTGACATGCCAGCCGAAACAGCGTCCCTTTGATCCCTCTTTGCCCAGTACTCGATGGATTTTACTCTGGTTACCTTATTGCCGGGTGATATCAGAATCTCATCTCCGACCCCAAGCGTTCCCGACTCGATCCGGCCCGCGATAATTCTTCTCTGGTCGAATTTATACACATCCTGAACAGGAAAGCGCAGGGCTTTGTCCTCTAAACCCTTATCCTTCTCGAAGAGATCTATTGCGGCCAGGACAGGCTCGCCCTGGTACCAGGGCATCTGCTTGGAATTTGCGGTCAGGTTCTCCCCGTAAAAGGCGGAAATGGGGATATATTTCAGGGGGTAGACGTTCAGGCTGTTCAGGAACTTATTCATTTCCTGCCTGATTTCATGGAATTTCTCCTGGGAGTATTCGATCAGATCCATTTTATTGACCACCACATAAACCTTTTGAATCCCTAAAAGAGAAAGGATATAGCCATGTCTTTTAGACTGTTCCTGCACTCCTTCCCAAGCGTCAATAATAAGCAAGGCCGCCTCGGCATTGGCCGCACCGGAAATCATGTTCTTCAAAAACTCTTTATGCCCGGGCGCATCAATGATCACATAATCTCTCTTTTCAGTGAAAAATTGCAGCTGGGTGGTGTCGATGGTGATTCCCTGCTTCTGCTCCTCTTCAAAGGCGTCCAGCAAATAAGCATATTCAAAGGGCTTGCCCTTTTCCCGGCATATCTTCTTAACCCGTTCAATCTTGCCTTCGGCGACGGATTTGGTATCAAAAAGCAGCCTGCCAATCAGGGTTGATTTACCATGATCCACATGCCCTACCACCACGATTTTCAAAATCTCTCTATCCTTTTGCATAATCAACCTCTCCCGGCTTATTGGTCTACTGCGGTTTACATATACCCATCCTTGCGCAGCTTTTGCATGGCATAGGCGTCTTCCTGGTCCTGGGCTCTACCGGCTCTTTCGCTCACCTGGGTGTTTCTTAACTCCTCGATGATCTCCCCCACCGTGCTGGCCTGGGAATCTATTTTCCCCGTGCAAGGTGCGCAGCCCAGGCTTCGGTAGCGCTTACCGTTTTTCGCAAAATACAGATCTACCAGGGGAATCTTTTCGCGTTCGATATAAGCCCAGATGTCTATTTCATTCCAGTGCAGGATGGGATGCACCCGTATATGATTGCCCTTGGGGAAATCAGTTTTAAATTGGTCCCAGAGTTCAGGGGGCTGGTTGGTATAATCCCATTCCGAGTCTTTGTTGCGTTCGCTGAAAACCCTCTCTTTGGACCGGGAGCCCTCTTCATCCCGCCTGATGCCCAATATTAAACCCTCAAACTCATAATTGCTTACCACCTGCTGCAATGCATCGGTTTTTAAGGCCCGGCAGCATTCCAATCTTCCCTGGTCAGGCCCCATGCCCGCCTCCAGGGCTTCGTTATTGCTGTGGACGATCAAATCAAGATGATATTCCCGGACCATTTGATCCCGGTACACAATCATTTCAGGAATCTTCAAGGTTGTGTCCACATGAATCAAAGGAAAAGGAGAATGGCCGAAAAAGGCTTTTTTGGTCAGCCACAGCAGCACTGTGGAATCCTTTCCGATGGACCACAACATCCCCAATTTGCCGAATTTCTTATACGCTTCTCGCAAGATATAGATACTTTGCGCTTCCAATCTATCCAGATGATCCATGTTTCCTCCCTAGTAGCGGTTGGCTTCTTTTTTCCGAACCGTTATTGCTTCCTCTCCACCCGATGGTTTGATAAAAACCCAATGGATATATTCGTCATCCTGACGGGTGTGGAGGGTGGTGCCCCTTCCCCCCAGATCAGCGCCCAGGAAGTATTTGATGGCCCCAAAAGCGCATTCCTTGACGCAGGCCGTGCAACCCCAGCAATCTCTGGGAAAACGGCTCATGGTCTTACCCGAGGGGGCCTCGTAAAGAAGGCTCCCCGGGCAGACATCCCGGCATTTGCCGCATCCTGTGCAAGTTTCACTGTCAACTCTTATGCTCATAGACTTCATCCCTCTTTACCAGGTCTCTGAATACGATCTTTATTTCTCCATCCTCAAAGCGGGAGTTAACATATTTCAACCAGTTGTCATCGTCTTTCCCAGGATAATCAATATTTTCCTGAAAGCTGTGCCACCGCGTCTCCTTGCGGGCCTGCAGATGTTTGATCAAACTTTTGCACACGTACAGGCGGTCGGTCACTTCGTAAATATGCATGAGGCCATGGAGATCCGCAGCTCTCAAGTCCGCACTGCCGGCCAGAAGCTCATCGATATACTTCTCAGCCAGCGCCAGCCTGCTGGAGTTTACGGCATAGCCCGAAGATATGCCTCCGGCATACTCATCCATCACCTTTTGCATAGCCTCTTCCATATCTTCCGCCGTAAAGATTCCGGGATTGCCATGAAGACGGCGGTTCACTTTCTCAAGCTTTTGCATGGTTTCCAGCTCTTCAAGCTCTTCAAAACTTTGCTCCTTAATATATTCCAGTGCCGATAGGGCGGCAATCTCACCCTCAGCCAGGCAACCGGTCACATATTTCTGGGGACTGCCTCCGGCCACGTCTCCAGCCGCATACAGGCCGGCCAGGGTGGTGGCTCTGCCGGTATCCACCCAGTAGCCGCTGGCCGTGTGCCCGCCGACGATATAAGGTTCGGTCCCCTCGATTTCCACGTTTTCTTCAGCCGGACCGCGCCCGTTCTCCATCCACTTCAAGGCCTGGGCCGGAGCCATATTCAGGTAGGCCTTAAATAATTCCGCTTCGTCTTCCCGGTTGATTCCGGCGGTCTTTAAAAAGCAGGGACCGCTTCCCCTTTTATTCTCTTCCACCGTGGAATAGATGCGGATGTGGGTTTTCGGGGGGCCGTACTTCCGGTCATATTCCTCGCCCCGCGAGTTTACCTGCGGCGCCCAGACGCCCTGAGCTATGGTTCCGGTGGGTGCAATGGTGTCCTTGCATCTTAAGGCGATGAAGCGCATTTCAAAAGTGGTCATTTCCGCTCCGGCCCGTATCCCCATGGCATAACCGGCCCCGGTGTTAAAGGGGCAGTACCACATCTTGTGCCTGGAAAAACCAGGGTTGTTGGGCCGGTATAACCCTGCCGCTCCGCCGGTAGTGCAGATGACCGCCCGGGCTCGAATCACGTAAAAAATATCATCATCCAGGGAAAAGCCATAAGCCCCGATTACCTTCCGGTTGCTTACGATGTAGTCAATGACGTTCACCCGGTTCAAAACTCTTACATGCGCCTTTTCTTCAACCGCTTTAGCCAGCAGCGGTTTGATGTTTTCCCCGTTGATTTTTATGTTCCGGTTTCCCCGGGAAACGTACTTCCCGTTTTCGTCCTTTTGGATAATCAGCCCCAGGCCTTCCAGCTTATGCGCAACCCGGTTTAAGTTCCTGGCCAGGCCGTAGACCAGATCTTCCCGAACCAGGCCTTCGGAATCGTTTATTACATATTCCAGGTAGCTCTCCGGCGTCTGGCCCTCTACTATGTAGGCATTTAAGGCATTCACACCGGCGGCCAGGCAGCCGCTGCGTTTGATATTGGCTTTCTCGGCAATAATCACCGTACATTCTGAGTTTTCCGCTATCGTAACGGCCGCAAAACAGCCGGCGGTTCCGCCGCCAATAATGAGTATATCCGTGTCCAGCGTCTCTAGTTTTAACTGCATGGCTTTCCACCCTCTTGCTGCTAAATTCTACCTTTCAACCCTGTCGAGCCGTTTTCACCCTCGACCTCCAATAGATTGCTTAGTTTAGTTATCTATTTACTAGGTTTTATCCGGCAAACTTCCCTTTTTAAGCCTCAATTCATAGCTTTCCGGAAGCGCCAAAGGATAAGCGTGAGTCGCGTGAGTCCGTGTCATATACGCTTTTATTATTTATACAATGTTCAAATACCATAGCCGCTGACCCTATTGCAATGGTATGATCCCCGAAATTTCCGCCCTGGCTGAAAAGAACCCCCTCTTTAATACTTTTATAGCACTTTCTGTCCGCCACTTCCGTACATTTCTGGTAAAATAACTTCGATCTCTTGATCAAGGGCCCGCTTAATATGACCAGACCGGGATTTAAAAGATTGATGAAATTCGCCAATCCGGTTCCTAAAACTACTGCCGACCCGGTAATGATTTCTCTGGCCAGTTCATCCCCTTCTTCTGCTGCCTGGCAAATATCTATATAGCTAATCTCATCGATCGATTTTGAAATCTTTGAAGCCCTGCCTTTCTTTAACTCCGCAATAAATTTTCTGCTTATGGCCCCTATCGAAGAATAGCATTCTATACAGCCATAATTTCCACAGGCGCAAGGCTCTCCATCTACATCAATAACCATATGGCCGAATGCGTCTTCCGCATCATTGACGGTCCGAATAATAGTTCGGGAAGAAATGGTCCCGGTTCTGATCCCTACTCCGCAATGAATATAGACCAGATTGGAGTGGTTTCTGCCCTGGCCGAACAGCATTTCCGCCAGTACTGCGGTATTGGCCCCGTTGTCTATAAACACCGGACACTGAATTTTATCCTGCAGCATATCTTTCACATGTACATCGTGCCATCCCGGAGCCGCAAAGTTGACGGGGTTGTTTATAATTCCCTTTTCTCTGTCCATGGGGCCCACAGTGCCTACCCCAACCCCCAGCATTTGGCTTCCTGGAGCCTTTATCTGCTGCAAGCCGTTTTGAATAATCCCCCTGACCATCTCCAGCGTTTTCTCGGGGGTATAGGATGCATCCATCGTAAACTGCTGCTTATAGAGAATTTCCATCTTTAAATCGGTTATGATCACCTGGGTATAGGTTCTGGAAATGTCCACCCCTGCCAAATAGCCCTGACTGGCATTTACATCATACAGGGCCGGCTTTCTGCCCCCTGTGGACTGCCCTGTGCTGGACTGAATGATTAAACCTCGCTTTTCCAAAGGCTCCATCACCCGATTCAAGGTACTGAGTTTCATATTGGTAAGAAGCAGGAGTTCGTTCTTGGCCCGAGGACCATTCTTATGAATAAGATTAAATATTTTTTTGGCGTCCTGGGTGAGGCTTCCAAACACCTTGCGGATATCTTCCATCCCTTTTTCCCTGCCTTCCATGTAACAATTATCAGTTTAAATACTTTTATTTATTTTGACAATAAGTTTTTTGCCATTATGGGAAGAAGTTTGTTGACATAGGGTTGATAAACCAGTAAACTCATTATAGCATAGTAAACATATAATAAAAGTAAGATTTTATTTAAATTGGAGGTGATCCCAATAAAAAGGCCTTACAGGAAAACCTAAGTAGCGCTAGCTTTTTGGGCGATTATTTTTCATTTAAACTTAAAAACAACTTTTGTTCAAAAAGGAAAATTTTTTTCTTTTAATACCCACTAATTATATCTGAATACTTATCTATTAAGGAGGGCTTAATATGATGAAACCCCAAAAACGGAAGTTGGTTTATAAAAATGGACTGGTCTTGCTGCTGGTATTGTTGCTGCTTATTCCCGTAGCAGGTTGCTCTCAGAAGACATCTGGCCAAAAAACGGAGACGAATACGAATCCCCCGGCAGTCACCCTGCTAAACGTTTCCTATGATCCTACCCGTGAGCTGTACCAGGAGTTCAACGCTGACTTTGCAAAATATTGGAAAGAAAAAACCGGGCAGGATGTAACCATCGAACAGTCACATGGAGGATCAGGCAGCCAGGCCAGGGCGGTGTTGGACGGATTGGAAGCCGATGTGGTGACCCTGGCTTTGGCATATGATATTGATTCTATCAACAAGAATAAAGAAATTCTGAATAAAGATTGGCAAAAACGTTTAGCCAACAATTCCAC
>NZ_DIPG01000125.1:31933-37219 GCF_002426325.1 Syntrophomonas sp. UBA5494
CAACCCTGACCTTTACCGAACGAGGCATAGGAGACGTGTTTCTTTCCTGGGAAAATGAAGCTTTCCTGGTCACCAAGGATCCTAAAAATGCGGATAAATACGAAATTGTGGTCCCTTCCGTAAGTATATTGGCGGAGCCGCCGGTAGCAGTCGTCGATTCAGTTGTAGATAAAAAGGGAACCCGTGAGGTTGCGCAAGCCTATTTAGATTATTTGTATACTGAAGCAGGCCAGGAACTGGCTGCTAAGCACTATTACAGACCCAGGAATGAGACGGTTGCTCAGAAATATGCCTCGACGTTCACTACCGTTGAACTGTTTACCATTGATGATGTTTTTGGCGGCTGGAACAAGGCGCAAGCAGAACACTTTAATGATGGAGGCATATTCGACAAGATCTATACCAAGAAATAAGAGAGCCAGGTAGAAATAAGGTGGAGCGGTTCGAACGTGTTTGCTGCTATAGACATAGACCTGAGAACCGCTCCATTATCTTTTTGAGGTGGATTTATGCATTCGACAATGAAATTGCTAAGAGTAAAGCAGCCAAGCGTTATACCCGGTTTTGGCATTACCATGGGTTATTCCCTGTTGTATCTTAGCCTGTTGGTTTTAATTCCTGTTGCTATGGTTTTTATTAATACCTCAAGTATCGGTCTGCCAACATTCTGGGAAATCGTTACGACGGAAAGAGTTATGGCCGCCTTGAAAATTTCTTTTGGGACTTCTTTCCTGGCGGCGGCAATCAATGTTTTTTTGGGGTTTCTCATGGCCTGGGTTTTGGAAAGATACTCATTTCCCGGACGAAAATTCATCGACGGCTTGATCGACTTGCCTTTTGCCCTTCCCACCGCGGTGGCAGGTATCACGCTTACCACCCTGTATGCTCAAAATGGCTGGATCGGTCAACTGGTTGCCCCTTTGGGAATTAAAATATCCTATACGCCATTGGGAATAACCCTGGCATTGCTGTTTATCAGCTTTCCCTTTGTGGTTAGAACGGTCCAACCGGTTTTGCAGAGCATGGAGCTTGAGGCTGAGGAGGCGGCGGCATGTTTGGGAGCGACCCAATGGCAAACCTTTTACAAAATCATTATACCGGCGCTGCTTCCTGCTCTCATTACAGGTTTTGCCCTGGCTTTTGCCAGAGCTCTGGGTGAATATGGATCGGTCGTCTTTATTTCCGGAAACATGCCCATGCATACGGAAATAGCGCCTTTATTAATTAGAACCAAACTGGAGCAGTATGATTACAACGGTGCTACGGCGATTGCCGCGGTCATGCTGATCATTTCCTTCTTGATGCTGCTGTTCATCAATTTCACGCAATGGTGGGCCGGCAATAGAGAGAAAACAACGGGTTAGGGGTGATAAAATGGCTGGAAATGTTGCTGGTGGTACAACGATGAACAATCCCAATCATGGCCGGCCCGGCCGTGAATCAAAAGCTGTGCGGGCTATTCTGATCGCTGTGGCGCTCATGGCTTTTGTGGTCGTACTGGTCATTCCGCTGGTCTTCGTGTTTGTAAAGGCTTTTGAGCAAGGAACAGGCTTATATTGGGCAGCCATAAGCGATCCGGTAGCCTTAAAGGCTGTGAAGCTTACGCTCACTGCCGTTGTTATTGCGGTCCTGTTCAATACGGTCTTCGGCCTTACGGCTGCCTGGGCCATAGCTAAGTTCAGCTTTAAAGGCAGGAACGTATTAATTACTTTAATTGATCTGCCCTTTGCAATTTCGCCGGTTGTGGCAGGATTAATATTTGTTTTGCTCTTTAGTACGACCCATGGACTTTTTGCCCCCCTGTTAAACGCATGGGATCTGAAAATAATCTTTTCTACGCCCGGCATTATTCTGGCTACATTATTTGTAACCCTTCCTTTTGTGGCCCGGGAACTGATTCCTCTAATGGAGGCGCAGGGAACTGCGGAAGAGGAAGCGGCCCTTACCTTAGGCGCAAGCGGCTGGAAAACTTTCCGGCTTATCACCCTGCCCAATATCAAGTGGGCCTTATTATACGGGGTCATGCTGACAGCGGCCAGGGCTGCCGGTGAATTTGGCGCGGTATCGGTGGTGTCGGGACACATAAGGGGCCTCACCAATACGATCCCTCTCCATGTGGAGATCTTATACAACGAATATAAGTTTACGGCTGCTTTTGCGGTTGCTTCATTATTAACCTTTATTGCCCTTTTGAATCTGATTATTAAAAATGTTGCCGATTGGAAAATGGAGAAACAGAATCAAGTTTCTAATCCATAAATCTTTGAACTGGTACAATGTTCCGTATGTTGTACTGGGATCACGAGTTGGGGATACGGGCTTGAAAGCCAGACGTCCCTACTGCAGGGAGGATACAAATGAGCATTGAAATTTCCAATGTTATCAAGACTTTTGAATCATTTAAAGCGCTTGATGATGTAAGTTTGACTATAAATACCGGTGAATTAGTGGCTCTATTGGGTCCCTCCGGGTCAGGCAAGACCACGTTATTAAGGATAATTGCCGGACTGGAAACCACTGATGGCGGGAAAATAATTTTCGATGGTGAGGACAATACCGGAAAAAGCACTCAGGACCGGCGAGTAGGATTCGTGTTTCAGCATTATGCACTGTTCAAACACATGACGGTTTTCGAAAACATTGCCTTTGGCTTAAGGGTTAGACCTGCAAAACTGAGGCCCGGCAAGGAGGCAATCAATAAAAAGGTGCATGAGCTGCTGGCTTTAGTCAAGATGGAGGGATTGGCCAGGCGTTATCCGGCCCAGCTTTCCGGCGGCCAACGGCAAAGAATAGCCCTGGCCCGGGCCCTGGCAGTTGAACCCAAGGTATTGCTGCTGGATGAACCTTTTGGCGCTCTAGACGCCAAGGTCAGGAAAGAACTGCGCCGGTGGCTGCGCAAACTCCATAACGAATATCCCATAACCAGTGTTTTTGTTACGCATGATCAGGAAGAAGCCCTCGACGTAGCTGATCGGATCGTTATTCTGCACGAAGGCCGGGTAGAACAGATCGGCACACCGGAAGAAGTTTATGACAATCCTGCCAATGCTTTTGTTTATAATTTCCTGGGCAATGTAAATCTTTTTCATGGCCGGGTGCACAATGGGAAGGTCGAAATCGGTTCTCTAAAACTCGATGTGCCTGAACATGCCAGTACTACTGATAGAGACATAATAAGCTATATACGCCCGCATGATATCGAAATCAAAACCTTCCCGGAGGGAAAAGGTTTTATAGAAGCCGAGGTTTTTTATATACGGGCGGTTGGGCCTATAGTAAACCTTGAACTAAAGCGGTTGGACAACGATGATTACGTTGAAGCCGAAATAAGCAAAGAATACTTCCGGCAGTTGAATTTCCAAGAGAAGCAAAGAGTCTATATAAGACCACGAGATTTCAAGGTATTTATCCCCGATGACTGGTCGATTTAACGCAGGGGCGGTTCGCGAACCGCCCTTAAAACAAAAATTAGCCAAACGCAAGGGCACGGCTCGCTGTGCCCTACAAGTCATTTGTGAATAAAGTTTACCCCGGCAGAAAACGGCACGCGCGCGTGCCGTTTTCTTTAATTAGGAGGAGTATGATATAAAATCCTGGGTAATCCAACTTATGCGCCATGCTCGGCTGGCATTGGCCCTGCCGGCGCCTCCTGCCAAACATCTTTTTATTTCCCATCTCTACTCAGGCTCAATTTCTGTCAGCTCCATACGGGGGAAACGGAAGACGGCACTGCAAAGCGCCACCTTCCGTTGGGAAAGGGAGTTTATCAACTAAAAAAGTACCACTGCAAAAAGTGGTGCTTTCAGTTTACATGGGCATTGACGAATCAGTCGGCGCCGCCATCAGCAGATTTGGATCCAACATGCCGAATATCATGGCTACATGGGCTACCACCAGGAAGATGCCTACAAACGTTGCATGTAATTTTAGCTTGCCGATTTCATCCCGATTTTTGCCAATGATCCCCAATTCTAATAAAGTTATTCCCAAGAAAGGCACTATGCCTGACAGATAGAACCCAACCGCAATAACGTCCGCCGGTCCTCTCCACCCTCCAGAAACCGTTAAAGGAACGACAGCATTAAAGAATAAATAGATAAATACTCCAGAAAAATAGAATCCGGCTAATGTTCCGGCTATTTTGTTCACTAACCTGGTTGTCCCCGTCAAATCACGATTAAACAAAATGATCAGTTCGGTGACAGCCAGGGTCTCGGCAAGAATTACTGGTACAGCCATAAAAATCAGCAGTTGCCAGGGCTGATTGGTGGCCAATAATTCCATGTAGTGGGTCATGTTCATGTGTGCATCCTCTCCTTCAATATACATTTTTCCTATGTGTTTAATTGTATTTGGCTATTGTGAAGATTTTATGAAGTCAAACCTGTTTGATAATAAAACAGTATTCAAGCAATTAAGAGGAGGAAGTACCAAACCCAAGCAACAGGGCGGCTGCCAGCAGCTCTCCGTCTGGTTCGGCGGCCGTATGCTAGTGCTCCCCTTTCAAAATATGCCAGCGGGAAATAATAGGATTATTGGGCTTATTTGCGAGTCATGGTATTTAGATCTCTTCATTATTATTCAACACTGAATAATTAATCTTGGGGCAAGATGAGGCAAGCCTGCGAGCAGTATATCGCCCGGCATTACGGCTGTTTTACTTCGCGCATCGGTATAATAGCCAAAAGCCGGCGCCGCTAAAGAGACAACAATACCGGGATTTTTAGACCCGGTATTGTTTATATCCAGTGGATTATTAAGTTGTCTGCGATTTTGTACACTACAACGTTCCCATTAACGCTTCTCCGCCTTAATATAAGCACTGGCAAACGCCCCGTCAATCGCGTCCAGGTTGACCTCAGCGATGAGCGGCTCAAAACAGCTGCAAGAAGCCATCCCGGTTATAAACTCTTTGTTGTATATTTGCACAGGCTCTATAACCAGGTTTGTGAAGCCGACTTTCTTTAATATGCTTTCATAGTCTTCTATGCTTAAGGTTCCACCCAGGCAGGATGACCACATGGCTGCTTTCTTTTTTATGTCCTCGGGAATGTCTTTTATTGTCACGATATCAGCAATAGCCAGGCGGCCGCCTTTTTTCAGAACCCGGTAAGCTTCGGCCAGGGCTTTTTCCTTGTCTTCGGTAAGGTTGATCACGCAGTTGGACATTATGACATCCACCGCTTCATCTTTCAGAGGGATTTCTTCAATATATCCTTTCAAAAACTCAACATTAGCAACACCCATCTTTTGTTTGTTTTCATTAGCCAAGGCCAGCATTTCGTC
>NZ_DIPG01000125.1:37421-41178 GCF_002426325.1 Syntrophomonas sp. UBA5494
CTGCCCAGGTCCAAGACCGTTTCCCCCTCCTGCAATTCGGCCAATAGCAAGGGATTGGCACAACCCAGAGAAGCTTCCACCGCTTTTAGGGGCAGGCTTTTCCAGGTCGATTTTTCCATAGATCCCGCTGGAAATTTTGCCTTTGGGGTCGTACGGTGAACAGCCGCAGCCACACCCTGAATCGGTGCTAATGTTTTTGGCTATATTCCCGTAAACTTCTTTTACCGATGATCTAACATCGCTTTCCATTACTGATCGCTCCTTCCATTTAACAGCACAGATTCTTTTCAAATGCATCCAACAGCAGCTTCATGCTTTCAATGACCTGTTCACGTTTTTCTTCGGGGATGGCGTCGCCTTCTTCGCCATACTCGTGTTTTAAGCTTTTGATTGAAATTGCTGCTGCTTCATCTTTTGGTTCAATATGCCTCTGCCAAAATATTCTAAGAAAACGCCCTTGAGCAATCATGCCCAAAGTTATAATATAATTATATTATTATATAAAGCATAAAGCATTAATAATTAGGAGTGAAATCTATGATCAGGCAAACCAGCTTAATTTTTAAAGCGCTCGGCGAACCTACCCGGCTTTCCATCATTAAATTTCTGTCCGTCCAGGAACTATGTATCTGCGAACTTGTCGCCATCTTGGATATGAGCCAGCCACGCGTTTCCCAGCACGTCAAAGTACTAAAGCAGGCCGGATTGGTTAACGAACGCAAACACAGACAGAAATCTTACTACAGCCTTAATCAAGCCTTAATAAACGGCAATATTATTGAACCATGGTCTTCTTTCCTGCAATGCTCCGTTGACAGTATCCCTGAACTGGCCCAAGAAAACCAACGCTATCTGCAGCTGGAAAGCAACGAGGCGGTCCAGGCTTGTAAACATGGCTGTGAGGCTCTTGAAAATCCGGCTAAAGAAAAAGCGGGAGTATTTTGAACAATAGATAAGGAGCGTTCAATATGAAAAAAATTGAGATTTTTGACCCGGCAATGTGCTGTGCAACTGGCGTATGCGGTCCGGCAATCGATCCCGAACTGCTCAGAATGGCTGTAGTTATAGACAACCTCAAAGAAAAAAGCGTAGATATAAGCCGTCACGGTCTATCCAACGAACCAATGGAGTTTATTAATAACAAGCTAATAAACGACCTGCTGCGAAAAGAGGGAGCTGACATACTGCCGGTTACCCTCCTCGACGGTCAGGTGGCCAAAACCAGAGCATACCCTACCAACCAGGAGCTTTCCGACTGGTTGGGCATTCCGGTTTAGCCGCTTATTTTCCGCACCTAAACGAAGGGGGTAGACTATGTACGAAACATTTGCTCTGGATAAGATTAAGCTGACCAAATATCTATTCTTTACCGGCAAGGGCGGAGTTGGAAAAACCTCCATCGCCTGCGCTGCAGCAGTAAATTTGGCCGACGGCGGTAAGAAGGTGCTCTTGATAAGCACCGATCCAGCTTCCAATCTTCAGGATGTTTTCGGCACTGAACTTACCGGTCATGGAGTACCGGTTAAAGACGTGCCCGGCCTCATCGTGGCTAATCTAAATCCCGAAGAGGCAGCCCGGGAATATCGAGAAGCCGTGCTGGCTCCCTATATAGATAAGCTGCCTCCCGGTATAATCGCCAACATGGAGGAGCAGCTGTCCGGTTCCTGTACAGTTGAGATCGCAGCCTTCGATCAATTTTCTCATTTCATTACCGACCAGCAAACAGAACAGGCCTATGATCATATCATATTTGACACTGCGCCCACCGGGCACACGCTGCGTATGCTGGAGCTGCCCTCAGCATGGAGTAATTTTATCAGCGAGAGCACCCACGGGGCCTCATGTTTAGGTCAGCTGTCCGGCTTGGAAGACAAAAAAGATATGTACCGGGAAGCTGTAGCCACCCTGGCCGATAAAAACCGGACTATCCTGATACTGGTTGCCAAGCCCGAAAAAACACCGCTCTTGGAAGCGGAGCGTTCCAGCCTGGAGCTCAGCGATCTGAATATCAACAACCAAATGCTGATTATTAATGCGGTTTTGGGGCAGGCATCTGATCAGCTCTCAATGAAAATAATGGAAGAGCAGAAATATGCCTTGGAACACATGCCTCCAGGATTGCATAAACACGCCGCCTATACCCTGCCCTTACGCTCATACAATATCTTGGGGCTGGATAAATTAAGGTCCTTTTTTAGCGGCGATGATTATGGAAAGAGTTACTCCCCGGCCGCTCCCTTAAATCTAAAGAGCATTGACGTATTGATAAACGACCTTTATGCCAGCGGTAAAAAAGTTATATTTGTTATGGGCAAAGGCGGGGTGGGCAAAACCACCGTGGCGGCCACTATTGCACTGGCACTGGCCAATAGAGGGACTAAGGTACATTTAACCTCAACAGATCCGGCCGACCACCTCAGCTATGCTATAGAGGCCACCGCCAACATCACTCAGAGCCACATCGACGAACGCCGAGAGCTTATAAAATATCAAAATGAGGTAATTGAAAAGGCCCGCGAGACCATGAGTGAAGCAGACCTGGAATATGTCAAGGAGGACCTGCGCTCCCCATGTACCCAGGAAATTGCTGTCTTTAGAGCATTTGCCGAAATAGTTGATAAGGCCGAAGATGAGGTAGTGGTGATCGATACTGCGCCCACAGGCCATACCCTGCTGCTGCTGGATGCCACCCAGAGCTACCATCGTGAAGTACAAAGGACCAAAGGTGAAATCCCCCTCGCGGTACAAAGGCTGCTGCCCCGTCTGAGAGATGAAAGCCAGGCTGATGTGGTTGTCGTTACCCTGCCGGAAGCCACACCGGTCTGGGAAGCGCGCCGTTTGCGGGAGGAATTGCACCGCGCTGGCATTCATAATAAATGGTGGGTCGTAAATCAGTGTCTTTCTTTGACCGATACCCGGGACAGCATGTTGCTTGCCAGAGCTGAGGCAGAAAAACCCTGGCTGGATAAAGTAAAGGAAATTAGCGAAGATCATTTTGTCGCCATTCCCTGGCTCGAGGATGCCTCGATCGAGAATATAGTCCCATTGGCTAGTGAGTGTTAATCTTTCCTTGAGTCGGTTCAGGGGAGCTCTGCGTATGAAGCAAATCGGTAGAAGCAGAGGGAACTAATTTAAGTACAGTGCATAATTGCCACCCATATGAATCTGATTTGCGCTTCATTCACCATAATCACCTCCCCTGTCATATCCTTCCTATAATTCTTGGGTTCTACATATTTATACAAAAATTGTTAACCAAAAGGCTTAAGGATGATATTATTATAAGGGAGTCCAGGCATCATGGATTTTTATTCCATGGTAGATTTAAATTGAATGATACGGCTCAATAAACAGATCAGAGAAAAATTGCGAGCAACTGAATGATAAGGAGTAAGAGGAATGATAGCACAGAGCAGAACACTATTTGCCGGGGTTGTCTATTGCTTGCTGTCAACCTGCCCAGCCTTATTTTCCGAAAGCCAACTGCTTTAAATAATTACATAATCGAAGTGTTCAAATGAGGCTCCCTGAAGTCCGTCAATAAGGAAAATTGGGGGGCGGGTTTATGTTGTCAAGAGATGAGCTGCAAAAGAGACTGGATTGTTTTCAAGAGATCCTCAGGGACAAAGAAATCGACGGAGCACTACTCGTACAGCGGGTTGACACCATGTACTTTACGGGTACGGCCCAGGACCTGCATGTGTATATACCCGATGCGGGCAAACCGGTGATTCTCGCCTACCGGGATTTAGAACGG
>NZ_DIPG01000125.1:41505-44117 GCF_002426325.1 Syntrophomonas sp. UBA5494
TTGCTGGAGCACGTATCATCATTGCTGCGCCCTGGCATGACGGAAATCGAGCTGGAGAGCCTGCTTGAAGTCAAGGCCAGACAGCTTGGACACGAACCCATGATCCGCTTGAGGAGCTTTGGCGGCGAGCTTCATTTCGGGGGAGTTGCGGCCGGGGCACGGGCAGCCGTACCCACCTATTTCGATGGTCCCACCGGCGGACTGGGGCCTTCGTGGGCGCATCCCATAGGGCCTTCGCAGAGCCCGATTCAGACCGGCGAGGCCATCGTCATGGATTTTGCCCTGGCCTATAAAGGCTATCATGCCGATGTGACCCGGATGCTGGTCATGGGAGACCTTCCTCAAAAGCTGCAAAATGCTTATCAAACCGCCCTGGAGGTCGAAGAAATGATCCGCCGGGCGCTCGTCCCCGGGCGCATCGCCGGGGAGGTCTATGATGAGATCCTCACTTGGGTTAAAAAGGAGACCCCTTTCGCCGAGAATTTCATGGGTTTCGGTCCCTCCCAGGTACGCTTCATCGGCCATGGCATCGGCCTGGAGCTTGATGAGCTCCCCATCATCTGCCAGGGAGCCAGAGAGGTTCTGCAGCCGGGCATGACTTTGGCGATCGAGCCCAAATTCTTCTTCCCCGGCGAGGGGGTGGTGGGGATAGAGGATGACCTGGTCATCGATGGAGCCGGCGGCGCCCGCTACCTGTCTTCGACCCCGCGGGATATTGTCAGGATTGAACTGTAGTACAGGGCACTCCAGACCCGATTCATAGGTAATAACGATGGCGCCGGGGCATTAAACCCCGGCCCATGCTTTCTTACAAATATTCTTGACGTTCTATGGAAGTTAAAAAGATTATGGCACGATCCGGGGGGTATCGCAAGAATGCGGGTCCCCCCCCGGACCGTTGCCAACATTTAAGAAGAGGGGAATATGTAAATGGGTGGCTAAACTTTTTAAGTTATTAATTTTTATCGCAATAATCGTGCCAATCGCCCGGTCGCCTCTCCTCAGATGCCATCTCCGCCGTACTGGTGGATTTCCGAATCCCCCGGCCGTAAAAAAACACCCCGCTTTATACGGCAGGATGTTGTTGAATTTGTACAGTGTACGATTATATGTACAGCCGCACTTCAAGAAATATTGAACTTCACGTAGAAGGTAGTTCCCTTCGGGCTGGTCTCAAATTCTATCTCGGCCTTATGGCGGGCGGCTATACTGTAGCATACAGCCAGACCGATGCCGATACCGTTTTCCTTGGTGGTGGTAAATGGTGTGCCTATTTTGTTAATCACAGCCGGGTCCAGACCAGTCCCCTGATCGCGCACAAAAAGCACCGCCTGAGAGCCCTGGCACCGGCTGCCTATGACCAACGTCCCCCGACCCGGCATTGATTCCAGCCCGTTGCGAGCCAGGTTGATTATCATCTGGCGAATCTCATTGAGGTCGATCATCAGCCTGGGCAGCGGCTCTAAATCCAGCTCTACCACCTTATCGGCGCGGGTTGCATCTGCTTGAATAAGCGGGAAGATACTGCTGATGGTTTGGTTCAAATCCTCCAGCTGCGGCGAGATAAGTTTGTTGGTAGACATCGATAGAAATGAGGTGACGATCTCATTGGCGCGATCCATCTCTTCTATCATCAGGTTGAAGTAGTCCTTGTAGTGGGCCAAATCATCCTTTTCACCGAGCAATTGAAGAAACCCGCGCACCGAGGTCATGGGGTTGCGGATTTCGTGCCCCAGAGAAGCCGCCATTTCCCCCACCAGATGCAAACGGTCCAGGCGGTTGATCTCCTGTTCCATATTCTTGAGTGCGGTAATGTCTATCATAGAATTCAAGAAACAGCGTATTCCGTTGAGATGGATGGTTTGTACCTGAAGCAAAACGGTTCTGACAACGCCATGCTTGGTAACCAGCTGGGCTTCAAAATTCTCCACCCTTTCATTAACCTGCAAAGCGCTGATAAATGACTGCTTTTGCATAAAGTCCTTCCACAGATCCAATTCGCCCGGGGTCTTGCCGACGGCTTCTTCCGGAGTGTAGCCGAATACCGCGGTATACCTCTGATTGATTTCAATATGCTGTATACTCTCGGCATCATAAATCGCCATGATCACCGGACTGTTGTGAAATGCGTTATAAAACCGCTCCTCTGATTCGACCAAGGCTTGTTCAGCCAATTTGCGTTCAGTTATATCGACCAGGCTGGTTAATATATACCATTCTCCCGCCAATTTAATCATTTTCAGGTTGACGATGCCGCACTTGATTTGTGATCCTATTTTATACTTCCAGTCGGGGTTATAGTAATAGCCATCCTGCAACAAATGTTCAATAATGCGCGGACGTTGGTCTGCAGACACCCACATCCCCATTTCGTTAGAGGTCTTGCCGATCATATCGGACCTGGACATAGCAAAAGCCGCACAACAAGCATCATTGGCCTCTATTATAAGGCCGTCTTGCAGGCGGCTGATAATCTGAATGATAAAGGAGCTGTTGAAGGCCTTGTAGAATTTCTCCTCTGATTGCAGCAAAGCCAGTTCGGTGTGCTTATGCCCGGTGATATCCACCGTTTCTCCTAGAATACACAGTTTGCCTTTATAATAAATATAGTC
>NZ_DIPG01000125.1:44298-46087 GCF_002426325.1 Syntrophomonas sp. UBA5494
AATTCCGTCGCGGTTCGCCCCACCACTTCCTCGCGCTCATACCCCATGGTTTCAAGCCAGGTATGGTTGACATCCACAAATTTCAGGGTTTCATAATCAAGTATGAATTTCATTATCGAGCTGGAATGAAAGGCTTTGCTAAAGTTGGTTTCGCATTCCGTATCTGCTGCCGAGGATACAGTATTGACTTCATTCATACTTCATACCCCCTGGGAAAAACCCGGCTTTGAAAACAAAGGTATCCCGGTAAATGAGATACCTTAAACTTGTCTGCTGGTATAACTAATCTAAATGTATTATATTACAAACTTTCCCAGTTATCATGTATTTATATGCATTAATAATTTCCATTATTAAACTAGCGCCTTGTCATGACCAGGGCGCAGATTATACAATAGAAAGAGGTTTAAACTCACCCCCCAACGATTGTGAGGCAACGACCATGCGTATTTCGATCATCGATATTCTTTTCCTTATCGCATTTACTCTGTGGATCATTACCTTGGACTTCCAATCTTTATCGCCATTGCAGATAGTGAGCCTGATAGTGATGGGCTCTTGGCTGCTTTTCATTGTTTTCCGCCTGCTCCATAAGAAAGCTTAGTCCGCGGTATGTCTATCCTCGCGGCAGCAGAATCGGTACTACGCCCCGCTTCACCCTGATGCCTTCTCGCAGCTTACCGGTTTATAGCCTTAGTACAGCGCCTTCATAGTGTCCTTAATTTGCTTAAAGCGGTTTTCAATATAATGCGGCTTATTCTTCAGCATTTCCCAGAACTCGTCCTTTTCCCCCTGAGCATAGAACAAACATATCAAGGCGTCTACTTTATTAAGGGGCATACCCGCTTTGGTGAGGCTTTGCTGTATGATGCTATAATCGGTGCGCTTGCCCTGCTTGTATTCCTCTATCAGGGGACGGCTGATCTTATCCATTAGATCGATATCGGCTTCATCTATATCGAATTTAGCCTGCAGATAATCAGAGTAAGGGATGGCCTTGGTTTTTCTGGCGATTTCCAAGACCGTATCAAACATGAATTCAAATTTATCTTCTTTGGACATTCCCATGAGTAACACCTCCTCCCCTAAACATTTCGTTGCGAAGATCTTATTTCCTCTTGTTGCCATGAACAGAACCGCAAAATGGGCAAAAAAATAAGGAGGTCTGGCCTCTCTGTCAGTGGATTATTGGGTTACGCGGTTTGCTGGTCAGTGATGCAGTCAAGCTGCTGTAGCAACCAGTTTTTCAAACACCGCACTTCTTTGAGGCGTTTTTCTATCCGCCTCACCTCCCGGAAATTATTGGTTAGGGTGAGCTGCTCTTGTAACTCAACAATTTCCGTGACGGCACACTTGAGTTCCTGCAACAGATAGGCTCTGTTCATGAACATCACCCCCTTCCTCATATCATATCACACCGACAGGCACAAAATGCTTATATTCCCATAATATTTTGTAATAGTGTGGTGAAGAAGGTTTAAAACCCCTGCCGTTAATGGATTGCTTACCAGGATTCCATCTTTTGGTTATCGGCGGCTAACCCAAATCCGCTGCGATTTTATCGGCTTATAGGCCAATTTTTCTATGCCAAATGGCCAAACCCGGATCATCTTTGGCAAACAAATCGTTCTTCTCTAAATAACAAAAAGGCCGGCACCTTTTTAATGCCAACCCTCTTACTGTGGAGCTTTTGGATACAATCCATTACCTCCTGTTATCACTCCAGTCAAAAACACTATTTCCTTGCCGGGGGAGATCACCCGCTCAAATTCTCATTAGACCTGTCAGG
>NZ_DIPG01000125.1:46258-48142 GCF_002426325.1 Syntrophomonas sp. UBA5494
GACAAGTTTCTTCAACCCTTCTCCCGTGTTTATAGTTTATACTATGATAAATACAGTGGTCAATTATTTTCAGAATATTCGAACTTTAGTGATTGTTTTCTTTTTCTTATTTATTGTTATTGCGAGGAGGCCTGACCATGTTTAAAAAGATTTTGGTGCCCGTCGATGGTTCTGATTTTGCCGATCTCGCTGCGCAGCGGGCTGTATTCATGGCAGTCAAACATGGGGGTAGGATTACTTTATTACACATCATCAACACCGCGCAAAATAATCGGGGCGGTTACCTCAGACCTGCTTCGAAGAATAATCCCACCCCTGAACGCGAGCAGGAGGGCCTGGCTCTACTGTCTGAAGTGAAGTCCAATCTGGAAGCTATTCAGGCCGCGGATCAGAGTGAAAAAGTCTGTATAGAAACCGAGTTGGCCTGGGGCAATCCAGCCGATGTCATAGTGGAAAAGGCCCAAAAGGGCGGATTTAATCTGATAGTTATGGGCAGCCGGGGGCTGGGCGCCATCAGCGGTCTCTTATTGGGAAGCGTGAGCGACCGGGTCGCCAAACTGGCGCCGTGTCCGGTCTTGATCGTGCGCGGCGATTGATATACGACTGTCGTTAACTCGCGCCTGATCGAAAAGAATATTGGAATAGCAAACTAGCATTGGAGGGGCAAGATCATGTTTAAAAAAATCCTGGTGCCCGTAGATGGATCTAAACATTCAATTATGGCTGCGGTGAGAGCGGTAGACATCGCCGAAAAATACCATGGCTCCGTTACTCTCCTGCATGTGATAAACATAAGTCAGTTGACCGGACTTGGTTCCATGCAGGATCCTCCCCTGATAAGCGAAGCTATTGTGAACAATCTCAAAGAAGCGGGGCAAACCATCATCGATGATACTGTTAAGCAACTGCCGCCAAGCAAAGTGGAGATCAACACCACAACCGTATGGGGGACTCCCGAAAGAATTATCATTAATGAAATCACGGCCAGGGGTTATGACCTGGTGGTAATGGGAAGCAGGGGGTTAGGTACTTTCAGCGGCCTGCTTCTGGGCAGTGTCAGTGACCGAGTATTGCGCCAGGCCTCCTGTCCAGTTTTGATTGTAAAATAAGTATTGTCTCATTTTTGTATCAATAGTTGCATATTTTCGAAAATTGATAGTTTATGTCTATTATACGGCAGTTCATGCCTGGACAACGGCAGTTCGTGCTTATCGGTTGAATTCATTCCGGATATCATGCTACCCTTTTGTTAACATATTCACGAATTTGATGTGGTCCGTTTCTACAGGACCAAACAGGGAGGAATCGCTTTGTTTGCCGCTAATCCCTCGTTTAATGACCAGCAGGTCGAAATGGTGGTTTACTACAAGGACAGGATCAAAAAAACCAAACACCGGGATAATGGCCCGGCGGTTACGGTCTATAAGATGGATGGTACTCCTTTGGCCGAACACTGGTATGTCAATGACCAGCTTCACCGCCAGGATGGTCCGGCTTCCATTCTCTATTTTCGCGATCAGAATGCTGTCATGCAGGAAGAATGGTATTATAATGGCCGTCTGCACCGCATCGGGGCGCCTGCTGTAACCATCTATGATTCCGACGGTTCGATATTATGTCAGCAGTGGTATCAAGCAGGCAGACTGCACCGGGAGGAAGGACCGGCCTGGATAGAAAACCAGCCTGAGCAAAACTGTTATAAAGAAATGTGGTACTTACAGGGTAAACTTCACCGGGAAAACGCCCCGGCGGTCATAGTGACCGTCGACGGGCAGACTGTGAACCGCAGTTACTATCTCGACGGGGTGCAAAAAATGACATCTAATCTGTAGTCCTCCTCATATCTTTCTGGGAAAGGCGGCCATGAGCCGCCTTTATTTTTTT
>NZ_DIPG01000125.1:48320-63557 GCF_002426325.1 Syntrophomonas sp. UBA5494
CCCGGTTAGGTAAATTCAGCCTGCATTTAATGAGAAGGGTATTCATTCTGTCCGTGATAAGATACAATGACGGTACAATCATCTTTCGACAAATACTGTTCATTCTGGGCGGATAGTGTGACATATGGCATCAGTGATCAGCATTATTAATTTAAAAGGCGGAGTGGGCAAAACCACTATAACGGTTGCCCTGGCCGAGTTCATGGCTTTACAGCATCAACTCAAGGTCCTGGTCATAGATCTTGATCCTCAGACTAATGCCACCATGGCCTTGATGAATGAATACGAATGGAAAAAACGCAACGTCCGGGGACAAACGGTAGTGCAGTTGTTCCGTGATCGTATGCGGCAGCGCGCGGTTTTCAATCCCCGGGAAGCCATTGTTCATCAAGTTTCTAATATCAACGGCGGCATTCCTGGCCTGGATCTGCTCCCTTCCAGTCTGGACCTGATAGACCTGCAGGATAATCTGGCCGGTATCGAGGCCAGCGGGATTCTCTCCGAGCGGCCCTTGACAGTGCTTGGGGAGGCCCTGGCTGAAACCGCCGCCGCATACGATTTAGTATTAATCGATTGTCCTCCCAACCTGGGCCTGATTACTCAGAATGGGCTGGTCTTTAGCCAATATTACTTAATCCCGGTGATACCGGATATTCTGTCCACCTACGGTATACCCCAGATTGTCAGCCGGGTGCGCCGGCTGGTCCTGGAAACCGGCGCAGACCTCAAGCCTTTAGGGGTGGTGATCAATAAATACCGTCAGCAGAGCGTATTGCACCGCACCCAGTCTCATGTTCTTTATATGGATGCGGGCAGAATAGGATTTGGCAGGGTATTTGACACCATTCTCCCCGAGAGTACGCAAGCGGCAGCGGCCATGGATTTTTCCGTGGACTATCCCAGTCTGCACGGCAAATATGGATACCAAGCCCCCTATCAGCAGTATCGTCAATTAACCGAGGAGGTTTTGAGCCATGTCCGATGAAAGGCTGAGCGAATGCATGGCTCAGATGCTGCATATCCTGGCTGAAGAAGTGGCGGGAAACAAACGTCTGGCCAGTCGGCTGTCGGTGCCCTGGCAGGCCTATATGAATGAAAAGCTGATGCCGGCCGGCCAAGCGGCGCCAAAGGCGCCAAAGAAGAAGGCCTCAATTAAGGAGCCCCCTTCTGTCGATCCCTTCAAGGCTTTCCTGGAAGGGGGAAGCGTTCTCTTAATCAAGACCTTAGAAGACATGGACGCTGCGGAATGCAAAAATATTATCAGTCATTACGCCCTGGATCCGTCCCGCAGTTACGTGCGCTGGCGCAAGAAAGAAAAGTTGGTGGAATTGATTGTGCAGCGAGTTAAGGCAGTTGTAAATAAAGGCGAGGTATTTAAGTAATAGCGGGCTATGATCTTGGTACGGTTTTTTCAGTGTCCTCTAGTTGGCGGGCGAGCATGAACACCTGAAATCCGACCCTTCTCAATTCTTCCATAATCTTGTCTTGGGTCAGGTTGAAATATTTGGCTAATGACGAGATCGGCATGGGTTTGCCGTCATCCAAGCCCCATCTCATTCGAAGTAATAAAGCGTCGGTCTGATCCATTTCGTTAAGAGCTCTCACCACGTACTCACGTCTGGGAAGCATGATACTCATATAAATCCTCCCTCTCCTGGTACAAATTGGTTGGCCTGTTTTCTCTTGCCATCTATATATATCTTACAATATTATATTATTGGCAGGCCATAATTATAAGCAAAATATTTAATGTGACACGAATACAACAAAACGTACTGCAGGTATTGCCCTGCAACACGTTTCGTGCTTTTATTCACAATGTGTATGGCCCGGAACTCCCAGTGCGGTCACCCCAGATACAACTAATGAACCGAGGGGGTAACCGTTATGGGGCAACAAAGGAAGCAGAGCCGGCCTCGACTTGCGGCCGGCTCTGCTTTCTTGTTTAGCTTGGCATTAATTCAGACTACATCCCCAGCAGATTATACAGCACCTGAGCCATTTCCGCTCTGGTGGTCGTGCTGAGCGGTGTGAGCGACCCATTGCTGCCGCCGATGGTTCCTGTTGCGACGAAGGCTGCCATAGCTTCTCCCGCCCATTCATCAATTTGCGAAGCGTCGGAGAAGTCGAGGACCGTTTTGCCGGAATCGCCCTGGGGGAGCTGCCCGATGACCTTGAGGGCATTGTACAGCAGGGTGAACATCTCCTGCCGGGTGATCTCCCTGCCCGGCGCGTACAGGTTGTCGCCAACCCCTGCGGATATGCCCAGCCGTTTCGCCGCTGCGAGGTAGCCGGTGTAATAGGTGCTGCCGCTGTCCGCGAAGTTGTCGGCCGGGTTGGTATCCGGAGATATGCCATACGCGCGCATCATCAGGACAATGAATTCGCCCCGCGTCAGCTTCGCTTCGGGGCTGTATTTTCCATGGCCCGTACCCGCCGTAATCTCTCGCGCCGCGATAAAGCTCACGGCCTTGTCGTACCATACGCCCGCCGCTACATCATTGAAGATGACCTTGTTATATGCCACGGCGTAGTCGCTGAAGTGAGTGACATCAACGATAACCGTGCCGGTCGCGGGGTCGTAATGTCCGTTGGGGATGGTGACAACCTCGCCAGAACCGTCTATGTACCATACGACGATGCTCTCGGGATGCTCCAGTTCCGCCGCGGTTGGCGCATAGGGAATGCTCACCGTCACCGGCGCGGCAGGATTATTCCAGCCTGTCCGCTTGCCGTCTATGGACAGCGTGAGCTGTACCAGCGGCCGGTCGCCAATGGCTTCTTTCACATCGTCGGGCAGATTGTCTTTATCACCCTGGCCGATGGTGATTTGCGCCTTATTCCCGTCCGCGCCCGCGACGCCTGTCAGCATATTGGACGGAACGGTAATGCTTCCTTTATCCGTGTCGACGGTCAGACTGCCCTGCTGACCGGCCGTTGACAAATCCGGAACCGGTATACCCAGCGTGTAGGCGTCGACATTAGGGATGGAAGGTACCGTGATGACGGTGGTTTTTCCGTCGGATATCAGATTGCTCCGAGAGCCCGCGTCAACGGAGGCGCTGCCGGTATTCCTGTCAACCGTGACCGGCAGAGTGGATCCGCCGCCGTCGCCGGCTTTTACGTCGGCATGATATGTCTGCGCGGGCGTGGAGGATCCGCCGCCTCCTGTGGAAGCTCTATGCGGCGTCACGCTGTTTGACGGCGCGGAGGCCGCGCCGGTGCCCGCGCTGTTTGTCGCCGTGACCGTGAAGGTGTATGCCGTACCGTTTGTAAGCCCCGTCACCGTGATCGGACTCGAGTTACCCGTGGCGGTGATTCCTCCCGGGCTCGCCGTGACCGTGTAGCTTATGACCGCCGCGCCGCCGTCCGACGCGGGGGCGGTAAAGCTGACGATGGCCTGGCCGTTCCCGGCGGTGGCCGTTCCGATGGTGGGCGCGTCCGGAACGGTGATTATGATAATCGTATAATTCTCCGAAGCCGCGGCGCCGCTGCCGGCGTTCCCCGCTAGGTCGGTTATCTCAGCGAGGTTTACGGAAATTGAATTGGTATCGGAGTTGACGCCGTCCGCGGTGAAGGTGGCGGTATAGGTTACGCCGTCGTCCGCCGAGCTGACGGGAGTCAAAACGCCGTTGGAGATAGTCAGGTCATCGTTGTTAAATCCGGTTACCGCCTCCGAGAAGGTAAAGGTCACCATGGTGCTCTCTCCGGCCGCCAAGGCGGTATCGCCCATGGACACCGTGGCGGTGGGCGCCGTGGTATCGATGCCTAGGGACAGCCCCGCCGAAGCCGCGCTGGTGTTGCCGGCAGCGTCCGTCGCCGTCGCGGTGATAATATGGCTGCCCGAAGCCAGCGCCCCTGCCGTGAAGCTCCAGTTGCCGCTCCCGTCGGCGGCGGCCGTTCCTAAACTTCCGTTAAGGGAAGACATCACGCTTACCGTGCTGTTTGCTTCCGCCGTCCCTGTAAAGGCCGGCGTGGTATCGTTCGTGATGTCGTCGGTATTGGATGGGCCGGTGTCTGAACCCGCTGCCAGATCCGGCGTCCCCGGCGCGGAAGGCGCCGTGGTGTCGATCACAATTGCTTTATTGGCGGACAGCGAGTTGGCAGCGCCCGGCGCGGGAAGGGTAAGGTCCGCATCGAACCCGCTGTTTTGGATCGTGCCCCCGTTTAAGGTCAGGGATCCTGTACCCGCATAATCCAAATCACCGCTGCTATCCCCCGCTTGGACGGTGTAGTTAAACGTCAGTACGTCTGTTCCCGAACCGGACACATAATCGGCAGCCCGATCGGTTGTTCCGGTTTCAAGAAGCAGCTGAGGAATTCCCGCAACCGTAACCGGAGCGTTAAACGTTACGGTAACAGTAATGCCCTCTCCAGCCTTATAGCTGCCGTCGGCCGTTGTACTTGAGACAGAGCTGACCGTGGCAATGTCGTCGTCCATGATGGTGATGGTCTGCTGCTGGGTACCGTTTTCGAAGCCTTTTGCAACCTCGGTAATATCGATAATGATCGTTTCATTGCCTTCCACGTCAGCGTCCTGTGTAGCCGTAATACCGACAGCCGCATCGGAGGACAGATCCCCGGCGGGAATCGTAATGGTCGTGCTGGCCGAGCTGTTGTAATCGCTCCCGCTGGTCGCTGTTCCCGAGTAGGACAGGGTTACCGTTACGTCCTGGCTGGAAACTTCAGATAAGGTGGCGGTAATGCTTGAAGCGCCGCCGGCTTCCGAAATGGATGCGGGGTTTACGCTCAAGCTGACGCTGGGGAAGGCTGCGATAACGATGGACTTGTTTGCGGACAGAGAGCCGGACGCTCCCGGAGTCGGCAGGGTCAAAACCGCATTCGTGCCCAATGCCGATTGAATCGTGCCGCCATTTAGCGAAAGCGCGCCGGTGGCGGCGTAGTCAAGGTCAGCGGACTCGTCGCCCGACTGCACCGTATAGGTGAACTTCAGAACGGCCGTCCCGGACCCGCTGGAATAATGGGCCGTCCGGTCCACCGTTCCGGTTTCCAGTGTCAGTTGGGGCGTGCCGGTGATCGTGACCGGTTTCGTGAAAGCAACGGTGATCTCAATCACTTCGCCGCTGCCATAGGCGCCGTCCGTTTTCGCCGAGCTTACGCTTGTCACGGCCGGAGGCGCTTCCGTAATGTCGATATTGACCGTGCCGAGGGTGACGTCCGCGCCTCCTCCCGCGCCGCTATTTCCTCCATCGTTGGCGGCAAGGGTAAGCGTCGCCGCATTATCGCCGCTCACGCCCGCCGGACCTGTATACTGTATATTGGAAGCGGTGTCCAGGTAAGTATCGATATTGGAGACCGTGCCGGTCAAGGTTAATTCTGATGTACCCGATCCCGAAACAGCAATTCCGCCCCCCGAGGAGGCCGAGAGAATCCCTGTGTTCACCGTTAAGGTTAAGGTGACGGAATTCGCGCCCGCGTCCACATCGGAAAAGCTCGCCGCCGAAAGGTCAACATTGCTGGCCGTATTCTCGGTAACTGTGATATTTGAGGGCAGTCCCGCTATATTCGGATCGTCATTGACGGCGGCAATATTGATGTTAATCGTTCCCAACAGCGGGTTTACCCAGCCATCGTTGACATGTACAATAATCGACGCCGCATTGTTGCCGTTTTGATTCAATGCGCCTGTATATTGAATATTCGATACGGCGTCTAAAAAAGTGTTGATATCAATGGCGGTTCCCTGCAAGGCAAGGGTTCCGGTGCCGCTGCCGCCAACGCTAATACCGCCTGCGGAACTGGCGGTAAAAGTCCCCGCAGACGCCGTCAGAGTAACGGTGAGCGCATCGCCGTCAGCATCGCTGAAAACGGCGGCCGACAGATCGACATTACCGGGCTGATCTTCATCGACGGTGATAGCGGCGGGCAGGCCGGAAACGGCCGGCGCGTCGTTGACCGCCGTGATCGTGATATTGAAGATGTCGCTCACACTGTTCGTCCCGTCGGATACGCTGAAGATGAAGCTGTCCGTGCCGTTGGCGTCGGCGTTGGGCGTATAAGTAATTTTGTCTGCGTCGATGTCGGCTTGTGTAAAGGTATTATTTGTATTTATGGTAACGCTGTCGTTTTTCAGCGTCCCCAAAGCCGGCGCGGCGGTCAGGGTATAGGTGGCGGTGCGGCCGGCGTTGACCGTCGTTGCCAGGCTGCCGCTGCCGATAGTCGTTGGGGATGCATCTTCAAAAAGCGACAACAGGCTGTTTGTGGTCACGGCAAGCGTTTCGTAGACGTCGGTCACGGTGATCGTAAACGCTTTTTCATATGTAGCGCCCGCCGCATCCGTCGTTTTGACACGGATGCTTAGAGAGGATGTTGTCTCGTAATCCAAAGATGTGGATTCCAGCGTTAAGGCATCACCGTCAATGGAGAAAAGACTGTTGTCATCGTCCCCGCTGCCCGATACCAACGTGTAGGTGAAGGTGTCGTTTGCGTCGGCGTCAGTGGTGGAAAACGTGCCGATCACCGCACCCGCGGCGGAATTCTCGGCAACCGTGGCGCCGGACAATGTGATATCGGTGGGAGGGGCGGAGCTTCCCACTACGGTGATCTGTACGGTTCTGGTTGTAACCGGCTCGCAGTTTTCATCAGTAAATCCGGCCGTAAACGTGTATACGCCTGCGGTAGATGCCTTGAATGTTACTGTATAGGAGCTTGAATACATATACCAAGTGTAGTCATCATAATCAACCTCCGTTGTCCCTGTTTCATCTTCATACAGGTGTCCGGGAGTTGAACCGGTTGTCGGCTGTGTGAAACCGTATAAAAGCAGCACAGCAGGTTCTTCGCCGAGTATGTCCCCCATATTAATCGTGAGAAGTGTGTCGGGCGTGGTCGATCTTTCGATGTCAACCGCCAGCGCCGGTAGGGTCATCATCGGTATGAGGCCAATCACTATTGCCAATGATAAAAGAACCGGTATCAGCTTTCTGCGAATAATTTTTTTCATTAATTATGTCCCTCCCCATCATTGAGCTTTTCAATCCAGCTTAAGCAGCTCCATTTTCTTTTATTTCCGCCCTGAACCTTTTCAACAGCGTCCGGTAGATCTGCATCTGATCCGCCGGTCAGAAGTACGCGGCGAACATATCGAACAGCTTCTTTATATCGTATCCTGAAAGGGACTTCACGACAAAAAGCCCAGGATCCCGTTTTCCAGCGACACTCGGCCAATCACCCCATTCAATATAGGACTTGTAGCATATTCCGATTATACAAATACCTACTTTTTCTGTCAATTCTCGATCAAAGCCCCTGAGGCCCGGCGGGCACCGCACCGCTAGCGGAGCGAGAGCTGAAAGTTCCGCTTGATGAAAGCCATCGACGCGGCGCTGGAATATTCCCCCGGCAAGAGAGCTTCACCGCGAATATGAAGTACGAGGGCTGCGAAGTGCGATGGGATGAGGCAGCATTAAGGCGGGCAGCCGACGCTGCCCGCCTCATCATAAAGGCTATGGGTTCACAAAATGCTCCGGTAAACGCTGACACAGAAAGGCTTGCTTTTTTATCACTTGGCGGTTTTCTGAATCTTGGCCCAGCTGTCCCGCAACGATACGATGCGGTTGAAGACCGGAAATCCAGGCCTGGTATCCGGGTCCACACTGAAATAACCATGCCTGAGGAACTGGAAGCGGTCCTCAACCCGGGCTTCGGCCAGCTCGGGCTCCACCAGGCACCTGGCCAGGACCTGCAGCGAGTTGGGATTAATCTTGCTGATAAAATCGGCGCCGTCGTCGTTTTCGGGATCCTCGTCCAGGAACAGGTTCTCGTACAACCTGACCTGAGCGGGGACGGCATGACTGGCTTCTACCCAATGCAAAGTGCCTTTCACCTTGCGTCCCGAAGCCGGGCCGCCGCTCCTGGTTTCGGGGTCATAGGTGCAGCGCAGTTCAGTGATATTCCCCGAATCATCTTTGACGACCTCTTCGCACTTGATGATGAAGGCTCCTTTCAGACGCACCTCACCGCCCGGAAAGAGGCGGAAGAATTTCTTTACCGGGACCTCCATGAAATCATCCTGTTCGATGTACAGTTCGCGGCCAAATGGCACATTTCTGCTGCCGGCTGCCGGATTTTCCGGATTGTTTTCGATTTCCAGCCATTCCACCGCATCCTGGGGATAATTGGTCAGGACCACCTTGAGCGGTCTCAAAACCGCCATCACCCGCTGCGCCTTTTTATTTAAATCCTCTCTGATGCAGTGTTCCAGGAGGCCTATGTCGACCACGCTGTCGCGCTTGGCCACCCCGATGCGGTCGCAGAAATCCCGGATCGCTTCCGGGGTATAGCCCCGGCGCCGCAACCCTGAAATCGTAGGCATGCGGGGGTCGTCCCAACCCTTTACATGGCCTTCTTCCACCAACCTTCTCAGTTTGCGCTTGCTCATCACGGTGTAATTCAAATTGAGGCGCGCAAACTCATATTGATGCGGTTCACTGCCGGGGCGCACATTCTCGATAAACCAGTCGTACAGCGGCCGGTGGTCGGCAAACTCCAGGGTGCAAACCGAATGGGTGATATTTTCGATGGCGTCACCCAGCGGATGAGAGTAATCATACATCGGGTAGATGCACCAGGTATCGCCGGTGCGGTGATGGGTGGCCCGCATGATCCGGTACAACACCGGGTCGCGCATATTCATATTGGGTGAAGCCATATCGATTTTGGCCCGCAATACCCGGGAACCATCGGGGAACTCCCCGTTTTTCATGCGCTCGAAAAGATCTAGATTCTCTTCGACGGAGCGGCTGCGATAGGGGCTGTCCTTGCCGGGCTCAGTCAATGTGCCCCGATAAGCCCTGATCTCTTCGGCACTTAAATCGCATACATAGGCTTTGCCCTCTTTGATGAGCTGCATTGCCCAGTCGTAGCATTGCTGAAAATAATCGGAGGCATAATACAGGCGGTCATCCCAGTCAAACCCCAACCAGCGCACATCTCGCTGAATCGATTCCACAAACTCGGTTTCTTCTTTGCTGGGGTTGGTGTCGTCGAAGCGCAGGTTGCACAGGCCGTTATTGGCCTTGGCCAAACCGAAGTTGAGGCAGATAGACTTGGCGTGTCCGATGTGCAGGTACCCGTTCGGCTCCGGCGGGAATCTGGTATGGACTGTGCCCTTCACCTTGCCAGTCTTCAGGTCGTTACTGATGATGTCCTGGATAAAATTAACCGGTAATTCCCTGTTCACATCATGGCCGGCTTCATCCGGTGTTCCCGCTGCTGTCATGATAACCCTCCTTTATTTATGTCCAATACCCCGCCGCTCTTAATATTCTGTATTTTGCAGGGTATTTAATGCAATATTTACTAACTTATAATTATAGCCCCCTGCCTATCCCGAAGCAAGTACGTCGTTTTTCGGCCGCTTAATCACAGACTAACGGTGTTAGCAACCGTGCGTCTGATTCTGAATATTCCGGAGAAAACCGTGCACGGTGACCGGGCAAAGGGCGCATTGTGACCGGCGAAATAGTGCATGACCGCCGCGCAAATAATGCATGGCCCCAAGGCCTCTATATAATGAACTCAGCGCCTATGGGTGCAAATTCATCAAAGGTCAAGTTTACACAAAATCTGAAACGGTCTCCCAATATAGTCTATTGGGTTCGTTTTTTTATCAACATGATTGCCAGATAGTCATAATTGTTAATAATCACCGCTTCAATTGTTCGTTTATCCTTCCAAACCCTGGTGTATAGAGAATAGCACCGTCTTTATCGGTAATAATGGTCTCATCTGGCCACATCGGCTCCCTTTCGCGTTTCGGATCGGCATTATCATTAAGCTCATATTGATCCACAACCGTTTTATAAACTAGACCAAAACTATCAGTAGCAATGACTGATATCGTCAATTTTTGCCCGGCGGAAACAGTGATTTTCTCGTCCATTTGAATCGCGCTTCCGCCTATCTTTTCAATTGTTTTTTCAGAAACAGTTTTGCCGTCTACATCTATAACCAGACGGGCTCCTTCAATCTTATTACTTGCGGCGGGTTTTACATCCAAACTCAAATTGCCCGCTTTGTGGTATATTCCAGACGATTTCCCCTGGTTCTTACTGTATCTGCTTGTGCTTTTACCCTCAAATCGCACATGAATTATCGGCAATAATTTCTCTCTCAGGTTTTCTGATACTTCCAGTTTTTCTGTCTTCCGAACCCCTCCGTCTGCTAATATAACCCGAGCTTCAAAGGCGTCAAATATTCTAACCGGAAGCGTGGCGGTAAAGTTAGTACCGTTTTTATTCATGTTGAAACTTTGGCCCGATACAACAAGCATGGCGCTGGTATCCGCTTTCGTTTCCTTCGGTGTAATGTTGAAGGTTACTGGAACAGTAAGCGTATTATTGTCAAGGGTCCCAAACGAATATTCATAACTGTCAATAATGCTGGCCTGACGCTTAAGCATTGAATCTATATTGGCATAGATATTGTTTATCTGGTTTGACTGCTGGGACGCTGAATTGGAAAGCTGGTTTCTGGTGTTGTTTAAATCGTCCTGTAAATTGCCTATACGTACTAAAGAAATTATCTGCAATATAATCAGAGCAGCAAATAATAAAGGTATGGCATGTTTATTCATATTCAAAACCTCCGTTTATGTAATGATCCTTGCATTGATTCTAGCACAAATATCGAACCTCTCCGGTATCCCTGCTTCATATAACATCGGTCTTCATCAGACATCAGAAACCCAATCATTTTCATTAAAACCTCTTCGTCGTCTTTGGGGTATCTTCTTATTTGAATCATTTGCTGCCTCAAAAAATTCTTCTATCTTATTTTATCTGCACAGCGAAATAACCCCGGCCATTTGTTTGTCATCGATCTGAACCTGACCTACCCTCACCGTTATATAAAAATCAAAATTCATTATTGACTTTCACCACAAAGGTAAATATAATATTCTCAAGTGGCGGAGAAATATGAATCAAGTCCACATTTAGTAAAACCAGTTAGTTAATTCAAGTTAATTAATCCAAATCAGTATGAGTCCAAATTACCAATCCAAATAAGTCAAGTTCATTAGTTAACCCAAATTAGTTAATTTTATTTATTAAATTCGGAGGTTCAATAAGGTCTATAAGGTTATGTAATGTTGAAGTCCTTTCTCCGCCACTACTATATCGAAATTCTAAAGAGGCTATCAAAAAGATAGCCTCTTTTATTTCCATGTTTCGGCTTTCGAAAATGATGGATGATGGACTCGAGTTTGACAGTAACACATCATAAAACCTCATAACAAAGAGATTTTAGAGGCATGTGAAACCAGTAATGTCCAGTGGGTTCGAAGCCGACGATCGTATCCGTCTTGCCGTTCTGCTCGCTTATGCTTTGCATCCACTGCACCAGTCTTTCATAACCTTCAGTGTTGCTGAATTAAGCAGTTTGTGGATAGCTGTAGTCAAGGGCGCTAGCATAGGGCGTTTACTTTGTACATCCATTCCGACAACCAACAGCTCGCATCTTCCACTCAGCGCGTCATTCCCCTCACGTCAGCAACCATAGACATAAATAAGCACTCCTGAACTGTGTTGACATCCCTGTTATAGCGTTCACTGTCAAGTTAAAAAACCAGGAAAGACCGCAGCTTACATTTCCTCTTTTCCGGGAAGAAGGGGAATGGTTTTAGAAATACTTGAAAAACTAAATAATAGGGAGAATAGATGCAACACTTTTATTGTCATTTAATGATGTAGATCATAGGTTTATCAAATACTATTTAGTAATAAGGAATTGGTATATGTTTACACGGTTGGCAAACCTTATTAAAGCCATAAAGCCCTTGAAAGGCGGCAAACCTTTTGCAGAGCAGCAGGAATTTGGATCGGTGATCGAAGTGCAAACCATGGGTAATGATTTTAATCAGAACAGACGCACCTTGCAAGAAATATTCGATCGATGCGACGATCTGATTATCCATGAATTTATAATCGGTTCGGAAAAGGTTGCCAAAGCCTTGCTTGTTTATCTTGACAGCCTGGTCAATGATGATCTTTTACAAAAAAGCCTTTTAAGATCTTTACTTGGGATAGAAGACGGTTTAATAGGCAAACGCCTCCTGGCTTGCTTAAAAAAAAGCGTGGTCCCTGCAGCCAGAATGCAAGAAACCAGGCATTGGCCAGAAATCACGGATCATATCTGCAAAGGATCAGTATGTCTCCTGGTAGAGGGACAGGACACCGCACTCTTGATCCTGATGCCTGATGACAGTCTTAAGCGTCAGGTTTCCCAGCCGGTAAGTCAGACTGCGGTAATGGGTCCTTCCCAGGCATTTAATGAAGACATACATACCAATATGGGGCTATTGCGCCAACGTTTACCCACTTCACAGCTGGCGGTAGAAAAATTATCGGTGGGATCAATAACCAAAACTACAATAGATCTGGTTTATCTTAAAAGTATTGCTCCCGAAGGACTGGTTGGAGAGATAAAGATACGCTTGGAACGGATTAACGTTGATGGGATATTGAGCGGCGGCCAGATCGAAGAACACATTCAGGACAGTCCATATTCTCTATTTAGCAGTATTGACTCTACGGAGCGACCCGACCGACTGGCTGCCCACCTGCTTGAAGGAGGTGCAGCCTTAATTATCGACGGCACAGCTTACGCCCTGCTCATGCCTTGCACTCTGGCCAACCAGCTTTCTTCCAGCGACGATTACAACAATCGCTACTGGTATGCTTCGCTGATCAGGTCGCTTCGCTGGGTAGCCTTTTTAATTGCTGTGCTGGCGCCCGGTTTATATGTAGCTATCATTTCCTACCATCAAGAATTGATTCCTCCATCGCTGCTGGTTACCGTGGTCTCCAATCGTGAGGGGGTGCCCTTTCCCGCTTTTGCAGAAGCCCTGCTGATGGAATTAAGCTTCGAGATCTTGCGGGAAGCCGGTATACGGCTTCCCCGTACTTTCGGACAGACAATCAGTATAGTGGGAACCATTGTGGTAGGCCAGGCAGCAGTAAGTGCGGGAATAGTATCTTCCGGAATGGTTGTGGTGGTTGCAATCACCGCTATTGCCTCCTATTCGATCCCTTCATTATCTCTGGCCAATACCGTTCGCATTCTGCGGTTTTTTTTCATGGGAGCCGGGGCAGTGTTGGGACTGTTCGGAATTATGGCCGGAGTGTCGCTATTAAATCTCCACACCTCTTCGCTGCGTTCTTTCGGAGTACCATACCTGTCTCCCCTGGCGCCCTTGAGCCTGGGAGACTTAAAGGACAGTTTTATCAGATTTCCCAATTGGATGATGAAGTCACGGCCTCGTTTGACAGGATACATTGATCCCATAAGGCAGGACAATGATTTAAAACCCAGGCCTCCCGCAGCAAGAGGCGGCACCCTGACCAGGAGAAAGGGGACAAATGATGCTGGATAAAGGCCGGATCAGTAGTGTGCAATTACTATTTCTACTATTAATTGCTGATTTGGCCACTTCATTTCTTTATGTTCCTGCCATCACCGCCAAAGGGGCCGGACCGGACGCCTGGATATCCCTTCTGGTCCCGGTTACGCTTTATGCCTTGATGGTGGCGTTGGTTTGCATGTTGCTGGCCAGGCGCTTCCCTGATGAAGTCTTCACTCAGTACTTGCCGAAAATAGTCGGCAAGATTCCCGGAAAAATTTTGGGTTTCCTTTATACTGGGGTTTTTATCCATATCACTTCGGTTATGGTGATCGAAGGCGCTCAATTCATCAACACCAATTTTCTTATTCAAACCCCGGTGCTGGTTTTGCAATTGGTACTGGCCGGAGTAGCCGTCTATGGGGTGTATTTAGGCATCGAAGTAATAGCCCGCCATAATGAAATCGTTTTTCCCATATTCGTTTTTTCTCTGGCAATCCTCATTATTCTGGTCGTAAAAGATATTAATCCGAGTAATTTCCTTCCCATACTCGAAAACGGTTGGATGCCGGTTCTAAAGGGCAGCATGACTCCGGCGGCCTGGCGGGGTGAGGTATTTATAATATTAATGCTTTTTCCCTACTTAAATCAAAAGAATGAGGGGTTCAAAGCAGCGGTGGGAATGGTTCTCATTGCTGGTGTTATCGCAACGGCGGTAGTGGCTACCACCATCGGGGTATTCGGCGATCTGTTTACCAGCCGCCTGACCTATTCGGGAAACACCCTGGCCCGTTATATTTCTGTTGCCGGTATCCTGGAACGCATGGAATTGGTTATCGTCATAATCTGGGTAGCCGGAGTCACCGTAAAACTGGCTATCTTTTACCACGTATCCAGCATAGCCGCTGCCACCACCCTGGGCCTTAAAGAGTACAAATGGGCGGCAATCCCGGTGGCAGGCGCAACCATCCTGGCTGGAAATATTTTTTATGGAACCTATATTCAGGTGGTGGAGTTTTTGTCCAAGGTCTGGCCTTACTATGGATATACCGTTGAATTGATCATTCCGGCCCTGGTCCTGCTGATTGCGATTTTACGCAAAAAGGAGATGCCGCAGGATGGGTAAAGTAAATTATCGCAAAAAAATTCTAATAATAGTTTTACTGGCGTTAATGCCTTTTTCCATCGCCGGTTGCTGGGGCCGAAGAGAAACTCAGCAGATGAACCTCAGTACCGCTCTCGGGTTTGACTACCTGGCAGTGGATGGGAAACCCCAGTTTCGATTGACTATCCTCTCCGCCAAACCTCCTCAAGGAGGCGGGGGAATGGGCAGCTCAAGTGATATAACTGATCCCCAGAAGAGCCACACCAACCATGTCATTTCCATCAATGGGGATACCATTTGGGATGCGGGAAGAAACTTGGATCTGCGCTCCTCCAGAAAGCTTTTTATCGGCCAGGTAGTCGTGGTGGTCATCGGGGAGGAAACAGCCCGCCACGGATTGGGCCAGATCATGGATTTCTTGCTGAGACACCAGGAGATCCGCGAGCGCACCTGGATCGTAATATGTAAAGGCATGGCATCGGATTTCCTCAACTCCCAACCCGAGTACGAGCCCAGTCTATCAGCAGAGATCGATGGTATTCTTAAAAATGCTCGGACCAATATTGCCAATGTGAAAGGGACGGATTTATTTAATGTCTCTTATGCCCTGCTGACTCCCGGAAAAGAAACCGTAATACCTTATATGACTATTTTTACTCCTCGAGAGCCGAGCTCACCTATCATACAAAACCAGGCAGGCAGCACTCCGAATCCATCTTCCGGCACTCAGGGCGGCAGCGAAGCTGAAACAGAAAATCAGCCACAAAGG
>NZ_DIPG01000147.1:0-7942 GCF_002426325.1 Syntrophomonas sp. UBA5494
TGAATATAATAGCCCCGGCCCGAATCATAGCAAACCTGACAGGTATTTAAGGCCGTTCTGATAGTGCCGTCGCTTGCCTTAACCGCAATTATCTCCATGTTCACGCCATTAAGCGTATAGGGGATAAAGCTGGCTTGGGAAGAGATTTGACTCTTGGTAATATTTATGGCGATGTCTCCATTTTGGGGATTGTTTTTGCTGTCAGCCTTATTGGATTGAGCATTGCCGCTTGGTTGGTTTTCGCGGGGCGCATTGGGGGCCGGTTTGGTGATAGGCTCGGGTTCAGCATTGTTTCCCGCGGAAGTGCTTGTTCTGTCGGGAACGGCTGGATCAGCTGATCCGGGGTTTAAGCCATAAAAAGCTATAACGGCCAGAGATAGCGCCACACATCCCCAAAATACTATTTTGGAAATACTTCCGGTTTTCTTCATTAAAATCCCTCCTGTACTGAAATTGCTTTGACCATTTTATCTGGTAAATGTGCAGATATTGTGAAGACATCATAAGCCGGCCTTAACTAGCTTGCTAAAGCATAAAATATCATTACGTTAACCAGAGCCAGTATAATTACTTGGCCCCAGACGAGAGGGGCCACCCAGGTTGATGATGGGGTTCCGGCTATTATTTCACCCGGATTTCGTTTGCCAAGCCAGCTATTTAGCGCATAAGACACTACAATGAATGCCAAACTGGTTAAATGCGCCGGGGTGACGTCGCCAATGATAGTTGGATTGGTTCTGAAAAACTCCAGCATCAGTCTGATCAGCGCGTAACCGCCCAAATAGTACACGAAGATTTGCCCGGTATATTTTTGCCGGGAGCGCTGGCCCCATAGGAAGACAAAAAGTGCCAGGTCCAGCAGGGCTTCATAGATCTGTACCGGGTGCACCACGAGGCCGTTTACCTCTATACCCCAGGGCCAAATTCCGCTCATGACCTTCCCATATACATCACAACCCACGCGGGCAATTCCCTGTCCCAAAACGGCAGCTGGAGCTATCAGGTCAGCGGTCTTCCAGAAGGGCAATTTAACCTTTTTGGTATACCAAAGTCCGGCCAGTAACGCGCCCAAAATACCTCCATGTATGGAAAGACCCCCTTCATAAAGTTTGAAAATATCGGCCGGGTTGTGCCAGTAGTAAGCAGGTTGGTAGAAAAGAACAAAGAATATACGTGCCCCCAGAACACCGGCCAGCAGTATAACAAGTATTAGGGTAGATAACTTTTCTTCATCCAGAGCGTTTCTTTTGGCCTCTCTAATGGCCAGCAGGTAGGCAGTCAAAGTCCCAACCACGATGGCAAAGCCAAAGGTATATATTGTCAGCGGACCAAACTGAAACAGAATTCTATCCATATCTCGCGGTATCCTTTCTGATCAGGGCTCATTGTTGAATGACGATAGCAGACAAAACAATCCCGCTTCAAGACTATCATCACAGAGTGAAGATATTGTGAAGAAGTATCAGCGCTAAAAAAATTCTCATGGCTTATATTTTAATTTATGTATTCATTGTCAAATCATCGTGCTGCTTGCATCCGCTGTCAAGGATATATTATTATTCATATAAGAAAACTATATGGTATCTGGAGGTCTGGGCTATGAAGATGTCAACCAAAGGTCGTTATGGTTTAAGGGCTATGCTTGATCTGGCGCTAAACTCGGGCGGCGATCATGTTGCTTTAAACACTATAGCTGAACGGCAGGACATTTCCACCAATTATCTGGAGCAGGTATTTTCCACCCTGAGAAAGGCCGGTTTGGTAGTGAGCATAAAAGGGGCTCAGGGAGGATATATGCTGGCCGATAGCTTGAACCGGATTACGGTTGGCCAAATACTTCGAGCCTTGGAAGGGGATCTGGCCGTAGTCGGGGACAAGACCGGCAGTGAAGCGTTAAATCCGGTTGAATATTGTTTGAAGACGCAGGTATGGGATAGGATCAATACGAGCATCGACACAGTCGTTGACAGTATCACTTTGGAGGACTTGTTGATCGAGTATAGGAAAATGCAGGGAGCGGAATCTCTTATGTTTTATATCTGATCAACCTCGTGACTCCACCCATTCAAGATGTGATGCCGGGCAGCACATGGTATAGGTGACCGCAGATCCCTTGGTACATACGCATCCTTTTTGCCGGCAGTAGCTGGGTATGATCGTGATTAATCCTTAGGTCTTCATAAAATCAACACAAAAGCTTTTTAAAATGGAGTCAGTTAGAAAATGTAAGCGGCACGGCTAATGGATGGAGGTAATGGAGTATGGATTGCCATAATCATAATGAACGAAGCTCAGAACATAACCAACCCAATCAAAGTTCTAACCTGCCAAGCCCCAAAACCAATGGGCTAACCTGGTTGCCCTGGTTGCTGGTAATTGTCTTGGCAGGCATGATGGTCTTTTATTATATTGCACCACCGGGGAATGCCGAGGCTGGTTCCAAGAACTTGAGTTGGCTGCCCATATTGATAATGAGTCTGGCCTGCCCTTTAATGATGTTATTCATGCCTGGACATGGCCGAAATGGCGGCGGTGGCTGCTGCCACCCCCAGGAAAACCCCAATGAATCTGATGCCAATAAAGCCCCAAGAAGATAGGACACCACCCACGCCAAGGTTGGGGCAACTTTTGGCCGGGGATAGTTATTCGGTTTAATTGATGCGCAATAATAGCAAGGAATACCCCCCGTTATTAGGGGGGTATTTATTATGAGAAAGCCCTAGCAGCGATTCACAAGAAAGGCTGCCGGAAAATATCCAACAGCCTATAACCATATTACTATTTGAGCCAATATTTCATTAAGTCAGGTTATGCAAGCATCTCCAGCCTATTTCAGCTGGTAGACCATGGTTACCGTGGCGTTTACCTTAAGCTCACCGGGACTGATGGGGACGCTGTTGACTGCCCCTCCCATACCCTTGGCGGAATCCATGGCTATGTTGGCTACATTGGGATATATGGTGGCGTTGTAACCTTCGCTGATGTTCAACAGGTCGCCCAGACTCATCTGGGCTGCACTGGCTATGAGCTGCGCTTTATCATGGCCGCGGGCAATGGCCTTGAGCAGGGCCTCATTTTCCGCCGCATCCAGGTTGGCCTTTTCAAAAGAGACATAATTCACGTTATTGGCCCCTGCCTGAACTGCTCCATCCAATATGGATCCAGCCTTGCTTATATCCTTGACCACTATGGTAATTTCATTTCGAACCTGGTAGCCTATCAGGACGCCGGTTGATCTCGTATTGTAATCGTATTGGGGATAGATGTTAAAACTGCTGGTCTGAATATGGCTTTTGTCAATTCCCATGGTTTGAACGGCAGCTATGACTTTCTGGGTGTTCTGATTATTCTCGCTCTGGGCCAGGGCCAGGTCTTTATTGCTAGTGACCACGCCCAGTGAGATTCTGGCTTGATCCGGGGCTACGGTGGTGGTTCCGGTGGCGGTAACCACCACCACCGGACCGCTATATTGCACTGGAACATCTGCAGCCAGGGCTGGCCCGGCAATAGATAAGACTAATAGACATATAATACCTAAAAAGGCGGTTTTACGGATTCTTTGCTTTAACACCTTGGATGCCCTCCTCTAATTGTAATGAATTGGCTATTACGGCTAATTCCTCAGTACTCAAGTTGCCGCTGACTACTAGTTGATAAAGCTGTTGATCATAATTCATTTCCGACTGGAAAGAGTTGATCAGGACCGTTTTTGGTGGTGAAGGGCCCCCTGATCCTTCTGTCCTGGCGGGGGAAGCGCTTTTTAACAAAAGTTCATCAGATGAACCCGTGATTTCAGCGCTGTTTATTTGATTATCAACCACCGTCAACCTGAGGTTTAATTCCTGTTGTGTTGCCTGGTTTTGATATACAAAGGTAATATCCCGGTCTGAGTTGCTGACAACAGCCTGAAGCGTATACTCAGGCGGCAGGTTGGCCGGATGCAGGGTCGATAACTCCGCCCCACGATTAGGATTGCTAGTATAATTGGGTGATTTCATAATCTGATCAGCGGGGGCTGCGTAGGAAAAAGATCTAGCATCCGGGGCGGGTTGAGAAGCATCTGGCAGCAATGTGTCTTTTGGGGAAACGGGTGTCTGAACATCTTGCACTGCCACCTGGCGGGGTTGACCGGCAGTCTCTTCAACAGGCTCTCCCGCCTGGGGGGTCTCAGTTGCTGGATTTTTTTCCGGGACATTTTCCGGGACATTGTTCAACGCTGCGGGCAAGGTTTCGGTGTGCAAGCCAGCCTGGTCGTTTTGTCCGGCCAGTCTGGAGCTCATGGGATGTTCCAAAAGGGGCAGCGAATACAAGGCCAGGATTAAAACGGCTGCGCTGGCCGCACCCCACCACCACCGAACCTGTTGCGGATGGCGGGAAGCATGAACAGCCAATATACTTGCCGGCCTGTTATTGTACCTTTTCTGGATCAGGGATATAACCTGACCGGTAAATTCAGGCTGCAGGGTCGGAATGATTTCCAAACTCCGCAGCAAATTGCCCTCCCGCCCGGCCGCAGCTACTTTGTCGCGGCAGCTTTCACACTGGTCAAGATGGGCCTGGATGCCGTCCTGCATCTGGGGAGTCAATTGTTTGTCACAGAACTCATAAATGTATTTATCGATTTGCTGACAGTTCATTGTTTATCCCCCTTTCTGCTTGACGGTTTAATAAAATCTTCTGTAAGGCCTTACGGGCGCGGTGTACTTTTACCTCTACATTCTCTTTGCTGATTCCCAGGGTATCTGCTATCTCCTGGTTATCCAGATCCATTTGATACCTTAGAGTGATAACCACCCGGTAATTCTCTGGCAATGCCATGATGGCAGCATCAATCTCGCGATGCATTTCGCGCTGTTCGAACATGGAATGGGGATCGCCCACCTGAATCGAGGCATAGCAATCCATTGGGGCGCTATAGGCCTCGTCAAAATTGACCATAACTACCTTTTTTCGCTTGCGCAAGGCGCTGATACTGGTGTTGGTGGCTATGCGATATATCCAGGGGGCAAACTTCTTATTAGAGTCAAACTGGTACATCTTCTCATAAACAGTCAGAAATACCTCCTGGCTTAAATCCTCGGCTTCCTGCGCATGGCCTATTATACGATAGACGATGGCATAAACCTGATTCTTATATCGATTAACCAGTTCCTCATAAGCTGCTATATCACCGCTCAGAGTCTGCCACGCCAGCATCTCGTCGCTAATCAATAGAATCAGCTCCCCAATCCCGTTCATAAACAATACGCCGTCAATATTTTCAGCTTACACCAATAGGGGGAGGATGTGGGATAAAATTTAGCCATAAGCCCAACCAATTTGTGTTAAACTATTCTATGATTATTTAGGAGGGAAAAACTTGCTTTATCAGCAGGGAAGCTTGGGCAGGATATTTGTGGTTAAGCTGGAACACGGAGACGATCTTCTCCCGGAAGTAAAGCGCCTGGCTGTAAAGACGGGGCTCAAATCCGCCTATCTCTTCATGATTGGCGCCTTGCAGAGTTCCACTATGGTGGTGGGGCCCCGGGAATGTGTGCTGCCCCCGCAGGGAATAGAGACTCACTTGGATGACGGCCGGGAGATCGTGGCCATCGGGACTTTGTTCCCGGATCAGGACAAAGGCGAACCGGTCCTGCATATACATGGCTCCCTGGGGCGCGGAGATACTAGTTTAACAGGCTGTCTGCGGGCGGACAGCAGGGTTTTCCTGGTAGTGGAGATGCTTATCATAGAATTGCTGGGTTTTGATGCCCAAAAAGGCCATGATCCCCTGACCATGATGAAAACCTTATTGTTAAACCGGGTCGACAGCCTATGAGAGTATTAGTAGATGCAGACGCCTGCCCAGTTAAGGATATTATAGAAAAAACCGCCCAGGAATGGAATCTGGAAGTGATTATGTTCTGCAATCCCAACCATTCTATAGAGAGCAGTTATGCCCGGGTAATCATGGTGGACTTCGCCCCCGAAGCAGTGGATCTGGCTATCATCAATCGAACTCGGGCCGGCGATATTGTGGTCACTCAGGACTACGGGCTGGCCTCACTGGTTCTGGCCAAACGGGCCCAAGCCATCCATCCTGACGGCAAAATTTATGACCCGGGGAATATCAACGCCCTGCTCACCCAGCGTTATTTAAACGCCCGAGCCCGCAGGGCAGGAGTACGCATCTCCGGCCCATCCAAACGGAGCCCGGCGCAAGATCAGTGTTTTACCAAAAATTTCATAAAATTGCTTCAAAATACCAGCGATATGAAAGGAGACTAATCATGTCTGACAAATGCAATACCTGTCCATCTGCGGCTGGCTGCAATATCGATGCCAGTTCCTGCGGAGTAGAAAGCCAGCCTAATACACTGATAGGGGCTTTTAACAGCATCCGCAACGTGATCACCGTAATGAGCGGCAAAGGCGGGGTGGGCAAATCATCGGTCACCGGTCTTCTTGCCTTAAGTCTGACTCGTCAGGGCAAAAAGGTGGGGATACTGGATGCCGATATCACCGGACCCAGCCAACCGAAAGCATTTGGCATAAAGGGAAACATTAAGGCGGGAGATTATGGCATGATCCCTCCCCAGAGCCAAAGCGGGATAAAATTGATGTCCATAAATTTCTTTCTCCCCAATGAAGACGACCCCGTAATCTGGAGAGGGCCTATGCTGGCCGGGGCGGTGAAACAGTTCTGGTCCGATGTGGACTGGCGCGATTTGGATTATCTGATCGTAGACCTCCCGCCCGGAACCGGAGACATTCCTTTGACGGTGATGCAATCCCTGCCGGTGAATGGCATAATCATTGTCTCCTCACCACAGGACCTGGCCTTTATGGTGGTGAAGAAGACCATCAAAATGGCGAAAAAGCTGCAGCTGCCTATTGTTGGCCTGATAGAGAATATGAGTCATGCGGTGTGCCCGCATTGTAATGAGAAAATTGAGATCTTCGGCAAGAGTCAGGGCGCCAAAGTTGCCCGTGAGACCGGGGTGGAATTTCTGGGCGGCCTGTCCTGGGATGGGCATTTCAATGCCCTGGTGGATGAAGGAAAAATAGAAGAATACCGTTCACAAGAAATGGATGCCATCGCCGCCCGGGTTATGGAGCAGCTGCCTTAACGGTTAAACGGTTGGGGGTGGGGGATATCAATGAAAATCTATTCATGGAACGTCAATGGCATTCGTTCAGTATTTAACAAAGGCTTTATCGAATGGCTGCAGTCGGAAGCTCCGGATATACTGTGCCTGCAGGAGACCAAGGCCAGCCCTGAGCAACTGCACCAGTCCTTGCTGGAAGTGCCGGGATACAGAAGTTATTGGAATATTGGCGCCAGGAAGGGATACAGTGGGGTGGCCACGTATGTGCGGGAGACTCCGCTGGAATGCCTGGTCAGCACCGGGGTGGAACTCCTCGATGTCGAAGGTCGCCTGATTGTAACCAGGCATCCGCAATTCACCTTATTGAACATATACTTTCCCAATGGGCAGATGAGCAATGAGCGTTTGCAGTATAAGCTGCAGTTCTATGAAGCCTTGATGGATTACTGTGAAGATTTGAAAAAAGCTGAACCCTATTTGACTATCTGCGGGGACTTCAATACCGCGCACCGTGCGATCGACCTCAAGAATCCTAAAAATAATGAGAAGCGCTCGGGTTTTCTGCCCGAAGAAAGGGAAGTCCTGGATCGTTTTTTAGAGCGGGGCTATGTAGACGTTTTCCGCCACCTGTACCCTGAGAAAGTCCAATACTCCTGGTGGGATTACCGCACCCGCGCCCGGGAGCGCAATGCCGGCTGGCGCATTGATTACTTCTATGTCAGCCAGCCCTTGCTCCCCAGGATTACTGATTGTGCCATATTTGATCAGGTCACTGGATCTGACCATTGCCCCATTGCTCTGTACCTAAAATAAGAAAACCAGGGAGAACCAACCCCTGATGCGGCTCACCAACA
>NZ_DIPG01000147.1:8187-17391 GCF_002426325.1 Syntrophomonas sp. UBA5494
GCTGGAAATTAAAAAAGGGGTACGAATTCCTGTCATGGATGTATATAATTAAACTATAGACATGCATCCAATACATTAGATAACAACCAAAACATGAAATCGAATAATGTGTCAAGGTTGCAGGAATCGAAATGGAGGAGTTATCATGGCAACCAAACTGTTATTAGAATTAAAAAACTTGCTTGCTGATCTGGCCTCCACCTTGATTCTGGGCAAGAATAAAGATGCGGCCTGTTTGGCCTTGAAATTGTCAGAAAAGAGCAAAGCCCTGGCAGAGGAACTGGTTAAATAGCGGTGGTCAGGAAGGCCATCTGTTAAGACTGACATAACATAACATAACAGAATAAATACAAGACGAACCACGAAGGTCGGCCCCTGTTACAATGGTCGTTCTGTGGTTTCTTTTTTTTCATTCAAATGTTATTATGAAGCAGAAAAAGGACAGTTCTAAGATGATCGTGCCGGTTGTTGCTTCAGAAAACTCAATTATCAACCAATAATCGACAAGCGGAGGGAAGATTTTGAAAATCGCTGTGATTGACGGTCAAGGGGGCGGGATCGGCCGCTTAATTATTGAAAAGCTGCGCAAGGAATTTGGACAAGAAGTATATATTATCGGGGTGGGAACCAATGCGGTGGCTACATCGGTCATGTTGAAAGCCGGAGCGAATGACGGGGCCAGTGGGGAAAACTCGGTGGTTTGGTGTGCTTCACGGGTCGATATGATTGCCGGTTCGGTAGCCGTAATTGTTGCTAACAGCTACGCCGGGGAATTGACGCCGCGCATGGCTGAAGCCGTTGCATCTTCTCCGGCCATGAAGATATTGATACCCATGAATCGCTGTAATATAGAAATCAGCAGCAGTCAGGATGAGCCTTTGCCCCTTCAGGTAGATCAACTGGTAGCCAGAGTTCGAGCTCATTGCCAGATGTGCCAAGATGCCGACAGGTAGAGAATGAAAGGTGGTTTATTATATGTGTAAAGACATGACCCCGTTAGAGTTAGCCATACAATTCCACGGCCATATCTGTCCCGGTTTATTGATGGGAGTTCGAGCCTCTCAGTTGGCTATGCAGCATCTTGACCTGAAGCGGGACCAGGATGAAGATGTTGTGGCCATTGTGGAAACGGATTCCTGTGGCGTAGATGCCTTGCAGGCCATTCTGGGTTGTACCTTCGGCAAAGGCAATTTAATTTTTAAAGATTATGGGAAAGCGGTCTATACCGTAATTAACCGCCAGGATGGCCGGGCGGTGCGAATTGTTCAGCGAAGATCAGCCTCTAGCGGGAAAACCGGACAGCGTTATCGTGAGCTCAAAGGCCGTGAAGATCTTAATCCGGCTGAAAAGGAAGAAATGGAGCAAGTTCTGCAAGAACTGTTTGAGCAGTTGATGACCTGCCCTTATGAAGAGCTGTTTGACTGGCAGGATGTTGATGTAAAACTGCCTCCAAAAGCCAGTATATATTCGACCCTGACCTGCAGTCATTGCAAAGAGGGGGTCATGGAACCGAGGGCGATTAAAACAGCGGATGGGGTATTATGCATACCCTGTTTTGACCTGCAAAGGAGGTAAATCGTTCATGTGTGAAGCCAATGTCTATCTGCTGCGCGACGGGCAGGAAGAACTCTTGATGGAAAAGGTGGATAGGGTTATTCCCGGGGAAGAACACACCCTGTTCATGGAGAATATATTTGGGGAACGCAAGGTCATCAAGGCTCGTATCCGTGAACTGGAACTGGTGCACCACCGCATCATAATTGAAGAGATCCCTCAACAGGCCGTAGTTAGGGAAGGAGAGTTGTGGCTGGAACCGGATACTGACCACGGCCATTTTCATGAAGGTGAAGAAGTCGGCCTGAAGCTGTTTAAGGGATATAATATGCAGCCCCAAAAAGATGCCGATTTGGGGGGCGTAACAGCTTTTATGGCCAATAGCGGGGGGAGACGCGATCTGCAGATTCACCATCATGAAGGGCAGTATATGCTTCACCCCGGGCAGGAAGCTGACGGACTGATTCAGGTGATCGTCCAGCAGTCTGGAAACAAGCAATTGTATGCCAAAATCCTGGTTGAAATTGGTCATCACCATCATCATCACATTGAGGCCGTAGGTCTGCCTGTGGAGATCGTACCCAGCGGATACAGCCATGCCCGCATCGGCGAATATTATGAGGTGCAGTTATCAACAAATGGCCAGCCTCTGGCGGGTGTTGAAATAAAGGCCACCTATGCCGGCGCCGGTGGTCGGGAATACCCGAGGCGGCAAAAGACAGACCATCTAGGTCAGGCCAAATTCTTTTTATCAGCACGAGGGCACTATCTTTTTTCCGCTGAACATGATGGCATAATAAGCACTTTTACCCTGGTCAAAGGTGTTTAAATTTAATTTTCCTCGTTAAGGGGAGATACTGGAAATAGTCTTATCAGATTAAAGTCATTAAAAAACCATGAAGTTGTAACGGGATGAAACCGAAACGCTTCATGGTTTTATTTTGACTGGGCGAGGTGTTTCCCATGTCCATCTTTACACCCGCAGCCAAGGTTTACAACTGATTTACTTGCCTGAATGCAACCGAAACCTTTGTTATTAAATTGCAACGCTCTATTGCAGGAAAAATATTTAGCAGGTAGAATATATAAATTAGAATAGATGAATTAGAATAGATAGTTAACATCATTTTATGAATTACAATTAAATAATTCTCCAAGCCAACAGACCTAAGGCTTTCGCAAAGCTATGGTTAATTGGCCGGGGTATAATTGGAAACGATTATGCCTTCCCGTATTGTGAGTAGGAGATGTCTTGGTACGGCAGACGTTAGCGCTATAATGCGCCTGCTTAGCTTTTTGTGTTTAATTACCCGGCCTCTCTACGAGTCCGGGTTTTTAGTTGTTTTTTTCGTGTAATCGTAATCGGCCTGAAGGAGCACATATGCACGAATTGTCTTTAATAGCGGGGATGATGGATTTGATCCGCAACAGCGCAGACAAAAACCAGATCACACAAATAAGCCGTATCAAACTGGTTGTCGGCAAGCTTTCCATGGCCCTGCCGCATAGCCTCAGCTTCGCTTTTGAAACCCTGGCTCAAGAAGAGCTGTTTAAAGATGCGGAATTGCTGATCGAAGAAAGGGAGATCTGTTGTCAGTGCCAGCAATGTCAGCAACAATACGTTGCTGAGATGCCGTCCCGGCTTTTCTGCCCTTACTGCGGGAGCAGTGACACTCAGATGCTTACCGGACGGGAATTATTTATCGAATTCTACGAAGGGGATTAATGAGAAATGGCTCAAATTCGTATGGAAACCAATATTTTGGGAGCTAATGATATGCTGGCCGCAAAGAACCGCCGCATCTTCAAAGAGGCCGGAATGTTGGTGGTCAATTTGATGAGTTCGCCCGGTTCGGGAAAGACCACCCTGTTGGAAAAAACCATTGAAGGTATCAAAGGGCGCATCAGGCTGGGCGTAATCGAAGGCGATCTGTACACTGATCAGGATGCCATGCGCATTGAAAACAAGGGCGTGGAAGTGGTGCAGATCAATACCGAGGGTACCTGCCATCTGGATGCAAGCATGGTGGAAAAGGCCTGGCGCCGCCTGGCCCATCATCCCATCCAACTGTTATTTATAGAAAATGTAGGCAATCTGGTATGCCCGGCCGAGTTTGACCTGGGCGAACATTTTAAGGTCGTGGTTTTGAGTACCACCGAGGGTCATGACAAAGTATTAAAATATCCCCTGGTTTTCAACCAGGCCAGGGCAGTGGTACTCAATAAAATAGACCTTTTGCCATATACAGATTTTGACATGGATGCTTTCAGCAGGGACCTGCAACTGGTAAATCCTATGGTTAAAGTTTTTCGAGTTTCAGGTCGCACTGGTGAAGGAATAGATCAATGGAACCAATGGTTGTTAGAGGAGGTGGGAAAGCAGCACTTTTAAAGCCAAGCTAGATTAGAGAGAAAAATAGTGATTGGGATTATATGGCAGCTTATTCACAAAATTTGTTTCGGGGGGAATAGGTAAATGCCTACCAAACTAAGCAGACGTGATTTTATACGTCTTTGTGCCGGAAGTGCGGCAGCGATATCAATGACGCCATTGCTGGCACCACTACTTACCGAGGCGGCTGAAGCAGGTGCGCCCCCGGTAATCTGGCTGCAAGGGGCCGGCTGTACCGGATGCTCAGTATCTTTACTCAACACCGTACATCCTGACATACAAAAGGTTTTATTAGAGGTTATCAGCTTACGTTATCATCCCAATATATCCGGGGCCGCTGGGGATTTGGCCATGGAGGAAGGGATCTTTAAAGTCGCCGAAGAGTACAAGGGGAAATTCTATCTGGTAGTTGAAGGGGCGGTCCCCACTGGTGCAAACGGAAAATTCTGTATGGTTGGGGAAAGAGACGGGCACCACATTACTTTCGTAGACCTGGTAAAAGAAGTGGGCAGCAAAGCCGCAGCCATTTTGAACTTCGGAACCTGTTCAGCATACGGCGGAATTCCAGCTACTCCGCCCAATCCTACCGGCTGTAAATCGGTTCCCGATATTGTGAAAAACGTTCCTTATATAAATGTACCCGGTTGTCCTCCGCATCCCGATTGGATGGTGGGTACTATTGCCCATGTATTGCTATACAATGATATACCTGAGCTGGATCGCTTTGGCAGGCCGACCATGTTCTTTAAGGATATCATTCATGACAATTGCCCCAGAAGGCAATATTTCGACAACGCCATATTTGCCAAGAACTTGAGTGAACCGGGATGTCTTCTGGAAGTAGGATGCAAAGGTCCTATCGCTCACTGTGACTCCACCACCCGCCTGTGGAATGGCGGTACAAACTGGTGTATCAAATCAGGTGCACCCTGCCTGGCTTGCACCGAACCACAATTTCCCGGCTGGCCGGTATATGCGCGTGTGCCTGAGATGCCTATCGCTCCTGGTATTACCGCTACCACTGATCAGATCGGGATTGTGCTGGGGGCAGCTACCGCAGTCGGCATTGGCGGACATTTAGCCGGCAATATCGCCACCGGGCGTATTGGCCCTAAAAAGCACAGTGATGAGAAGGATGGTGACAACTAATGGCGCAGAAAATCATAATAGATCCCGTAACTCGTATAGAAGGACATCTGAAGGTGGAAGTAGAGGTTGAAAACGGGGCAGTCATAGACGCCCGCACCAGTGGCACTCTTTTCCGGGGACTGGAACTGATCATGCGCGGCCGGGATCCCCGGGATGCTCAGCAGATTATGCAGCGCATTTGCGGGGTATGTCCTACCGCTCATGCCACCGCCGGCACCCTGGCTCTGGATGATGCTTTTGGTATCCAACCGCCTCCAAACGGAAGGATTATACGCAATCTGATCTTCGGAGCCAATTATATACAATCCCACATTCTGCATTTTTTCCATCTGGCGGCTCTGGACTATGTCAAGGCCCCGGAAGGGGTTATGCCGTTGAATCCTCAATACGCCGGGGATTACAGGCTGCCTGCCGACATCAACGCTCAGGCGGTGAATAACTACCTGAAAGCCCTGGAAATGCGCCGCAAAGCCCAGGAGATGCTGGCCATCTGGGGCGGCAAAATGCCGCATGTTCAGGCCATCGTTCCCGGCGGGGTTACCGAACTGCCTGACACTCAAAAAATTTATGAATTCCTGGTGCGCCTGGAAGAACTGACTGATTTTATAAACAATGTATATGTTCCTACCGTGAAGGCGGTGGCGGGAGTATATTCAGATTGGTTCGATATCGGGCGCGGCTGCATGAATATGCTGGCTTACGGCGGATTCCCTCTCGAAGAAGGGGAGGACCATATTAAAAAACAGAAATTCTTCCCCAGCGGGGTGTATGTACGCGGACAGTACAAAGAACTCGATCCTTCGTTGATAACAGAAGAAGTCAAATACTCCTGGTATAAGGATGACACCGGCGGCAACAGTCCGGATATGGCAGTAGTCGAACCCGATGCGGATAAGACAAACGCTTATTCCTGGCTGAAAGCCCCGCGCTACAACGGAGAACCCATGGAAGTAGGGCCTCTGGCCCGCCAGTGGGTGCTCAAGCAAAAAGACCTGGTGGAAATGGGTCCCAATAAGGCTTTTTCCGTTATGGGACGTCACTTTGCCAGGGCGGTGGAGACCTCAGCCATGGCGGCTGCCATGAAAGAATGGGCATTGCAATTGAAGCCGGGCGAACCGGTAGCTGCTCCGCACAAGATACCTGCAGACGCACTGGGTATGGGCCTCACTGAAGGTTCCCGCGGAGCCCTGGGACACTGGCATAAAATCGAGCATGAACGCACCAAGGTATTGAACGCCGTGGTTCCTACTACATGGAACGCCGGTCCCAGGGATGTAAACAATGTGGCCGGGCCGATGGAGCAGGCTATTATGGGGGCGCCTTTGGCAGATCCGGCCAATCCCATTGAAGTGGTTCGAATCATCAGATCAATGGACCCCTGTCTCGGGTGCGCCATCCATGTTATGACTCCGGACAAGAAACAGATCAGCCAGTTCATCGTAAACTAGGGGGTGTTGATAAATGAAAAAAATGGAAAACCGGCACTCCATAGCTATTCGATTGTTTCACTGGAGTAATATGATCAGTATTACCCTGCTGATTCTGACCGGGTTCTATATTCATGCGCCCAACAGCTTCAGGTGGCTGTTTTCAAACATGGATACCCCCCGTATGCTCCATTTTGCCATGGCCTATGTCCTGCTGTTTGGGGTGATCGGACGGGTGTATTATGCCATCGTGGCCAAAGACGCTCATAATATCGTATTCCGGCCTATTAAAGACACCCTCAATTTCCCCAGCATGATCAAGTATTATCTATTTATGGCAGACAGCCATCCCTATTACGGGAAGTATAATCCCGGCCAGAAGATGATGTATACCGGCTGGCTGTTTATGGCACTGGTGCAGATTATAACCGGTTTTGTGCTCTACGCTCCCAATGCCTTCCCGGCTTTGGCTGGTTGGATGGGAGGGCTATTAGCCGTCCGCATTATTCACTATGTGGTCAACTGGTTATTCGTATTGTCGGTTGTAGTCCACGTTTATCTGGATGTATCAGAAGGCATCCCGGTGCTTATGTCCATGTTTACCGGAAAGATTCCGGCAGGAGCCCATGGGGCCCCCGGTGAATCCCATACTGCAGACAGCGATGGCCGCAGTCTGGGTGCCTAAGGAGGCTTGCCTTGAAGCTTATCGTGGCTGGAATCGGAAATGTATTGATGAAGGATGACGGCCTGGGTGTTTATGTGATTCAGAAGTTGTCTGAACGCCCCTGGCCGGAACAGGTTGAACTGGTAGACGCAGGCATCGCCAGTTTCGAAATCTTGGATGTATTCTGCAGCGCAGATCACATCATTGTAGTAGATACCATGACTGCCGGAGGAGAGCCCGGTACCATATACCGGGCCCCTCTGGAAGAATTGGGGCTGATAAGCAATCCTGCAGTGACCTCATTGCACGAGTTGCATTTCACCGAAGCCATCAAGATGGTTAACCTGATGGGGTACCACCCTCAGGTAATCGTCTTCGGGGTTGAACCATACCAGGTCGAACTGGGCATGGAATTGAGCCCGGTAATCGCGGAGAAAATACCCCGGTTATTGGAATTGGTTGAAGCGGAGATTCATCATATTATAGACAGTAAGTAGATAGTCGCTTGCTTCAAGCATGCTAACGGCTTTGGGGCAGAAATTCCGGTCTTTCCGCCATTGCGAGGCTGTTTAAACCACTGCTTCTCACGATTATTGTCCCGATATCCGCCAACGCGGTGGGGGTAGTATATGACTCAACATATAAGCAGTAAACGTTTTACTATTAAAGGAATCGTCCAGGGGGTGGGATTTCGGCCTCACGTATACCGCCTGGCGGTGGGATTGGGACTTAAAGGCTGGGTCTTGAATTCGTCCAGCGGGGTGTTCATAGAAGTTGAAGGGCTAACCTCAAGAGTAGATGAGTTTATCCGCACCCTGCTGGAACAGCCTCCTCCTCTGGCGGTAATCAGGAGCTGCCAGGAAGAAGAGCTTCCTATACAGAATTTTGCGGATTTCGTAATTTTGGAGAGTGTCAAGCAAGAAACCCGTGAGGTTATGATATCCCCGGATATCGCCATATGCGGCGACTGCCGCAGGGAAGTCCTTGATCCTGGTGACCGGCGCTATCGCTATCCCTTCATAAACTGCACCAATTGCGGACCGCGTTTTACCATCATTAAGGATGTGCCCTATGACCGGGCCAAGACTACCATGGCAGAGTTTCCCATGTGTCCTGAGTGTGAGGCCGAGTATAGGAATCCACTCGACCGGCGTTTTCATGCCCAGCCCAACGCCTGCCCGGTCTGCGGCCCCGGGGTATGCTTGACGGATAAGGATGGTAAGGCAAATCATGCCAGTGTTATCGATGTATTAAAATCAGGGGCTATAGTAGCGGTTAAGGGCCTGGGAGCGTTTCATCTGGCGGTGGATGCCAGCAACCGCAACGCAGTACGCCAACTGCGGCAGCGCAAACTGCGGGATGCCAAACCATTTGCGGTGATGGCCAGAGACCTTACAGCGGCCAGGAAATATTGCCTTATTTCCGAACCGGAAGAGGCTTGGCTGGCTTCAAGACAGGCCCCCATCGTAGTGATGAAGAGCCTGAACAATCCTGTGATTCCAGGAGACCTCTTGCACCCCGGCCTCAATACTCTGGGGGTGATGCTGCCATATACCGCCCTCCACTATCTGCTGTTTGATGAAGAATTGGACCTGCTGGTAATGACCAGCGCCAATGTCAGCGATGAGCCGATTATCACCGACAATTATCAGGCATTGAAAAAGCTGTACAGCCTGGCCGACTATTTTTTTATTCACAACCGGCAGATCTTCAATCCCTGTGATGATTCGGTGCTAAGCTGTACAGCCTTAAAAACCACCAACATCATCCGCCGCGCCCGGGGATTCGTGCCCCAGGGCATCAAGCTTCCCCGGATGAACGGACATAAATCCGTATTGGCCGTAGGGGGGGAGATGAAGAACACCTTTTGTCTGACTCGCGGTGATGAGGCATTTTTAAGTCAGCACTGGGGGGATTTGAATCATTACCACAACTATATCAATTTTCTTGCCGGCATTGACCGTTTCCAAAAAATGTTGGCGGTGGAACCCAACATCATAGCACATGACATGCATCCC
>NZ_DIPG01000147.1:17572-22886 GCF_002426325.1 Syntrophomonas sp. UBA5494
GTTCAACACCACCACGCCCACATGGCCGCCGCCATGGCTGAAAACGGCCTGCAGGGCAAAGCCATCGGGCTGATATGCGACGGTACCGGATGGGGAACAGACGGAAACATATGGGGCGGAGAGGTATTGACCGGAGACTATCGCAGTTTCGACCGGGTGGCCCACCTCAACTACCTACCGCTGCCGGGCGGCGACTTAACCGCCAAGAAACCCTATCGTATGGCTTTTATCTATCTATATGAACTGTTGGGAGAAAGAGCAATACGGTACGCCCAGCGCTGGCTGCCGGATATGAGCCGGGAGGAAGCAGATATTATTATCAACCGCCTTGATCGCGGCGAGTCCCTCTTGACCTCATCCTGCGGCAGGCTTTTCGATGCGGTCAGCGCAATATTGGGGGTTTGTCAGATTAACCGCTATGAAGGTCAGGCCGCAATGGAACTGGAAGCCATGGCGCGGCATGGTGCTGCGGGCAGTTACCCGGTTCGGGTTCATAGCGGGCCTCAAGGCCTGATAATGGATGCAAATCCGCTATGGCTGAGCATAATTCATGAGCTGGAAAAGGGTATTACGCCGGAGATTATTGCGGCTCGCTTTCATCGCGGCCTGGCCGCTTTATTCACCGAGACTATCCGGCTGGTACGAGAACGGAGCGGTATCGATCAAGTGGTTATGAGCGGGGGGGTTTTTTATAACCAAATACTTTCTGAACTCATGATGGAATCTTTAAATAGAATGAATATGAAAGTTTATGTACATCGTCAAGTCCCGGCCGGAGACGGAGGCATTGCTCTGGGACAGGCGGTAATAGCAAGCGAGGTGACAGACTGATGTGCCTGGGAGTACCTGGAAAGATTGTATCCAAGGACAACTACACGGCCACCGCTGATATTAATGGCAATCAGGTGGTAGTGAGCATCGCCATGACCCCTGATGTTGTTCCGGGTCAGTATGTATTGATCCATGCCGGCTTTGCCATGCAAATCATAGATGAGAATGAAGCCGAGGAGACTATGGGATGGCTCTTGGAATTGCGGAAACTGGGAGAAGCTTATGAAAACTGATAACGCCTATAATAACCGCCTGTTGCAGGAAATACGCAGCTTCGCTAAACCGGCCGCCCTCATGGAGGTGTGCGGAACCCATACCATGGCTATCGCCCGCGCCGGCATGCGTGATCTGCTGCCCGAGAATATCCGACTGTTATCGGGGCCGGGATGCCCGGTCTGCGTGACTTCACAGAGCGATATCGATAGGGTGATTCAACTGGCCAGAAATCCGGAAGTTACACTATTAACCTTCGGGGATATGATGAGGGTTCCGGGAAGCGAGACCTCCCTGCAGGAGTGCCGCAGCCGGGGCGCGGATGTCCGGGTGGTGTATTCCCCCCTGGACGCCCTGCAACTGGCCAGGGAGAATCCTCAACGAGAGATGGTTTTTCTGGGTATCGGTTTCGAGACCACCGCACCGACGGTGGCACATACCATTGTTGAGGCCCAGAGGCTCAAGGTAAACAATTTTTCTGTATTGTCGCTGCATAAAATCGTACCTCCGGCTTTAGAAGTAATATTCTCCGATGCCCAGATGCAATTGGACGGACTGATATGCCCGGGCCATGTGTCGCTGGTTATCGGCCTTGGTCCTTATGATGAACTGGTGAGTAAATACCACAAGCCCTGTGTGATCACCGGCTTCGGGGATGAAGACATCCTGGAAGGCATCTACATGTTGATGCGGCAGATTATAAGCGGTCAGGCCAGAGCGGAAATTCAATATAGACGAGTGGTAAAACCCAATGGCAATCCCATTGCCCAAAAACTGATGTCCAGGGTATTTCAGCCGGTAACTGCGCGTTGGAGGGGCTTGGGGGCCATTCCCGGCAGCGGTCTGACCATACGCGACAGCTATGCGCATTTCGATGCCTGCCGCCGCTTCAGCATCCCGGAAATAGAAGAAAAAACCATCAAAGGATGTGCCTGCGGCGGCATCTTGACCGGCAAAATCTCCCCAGCGCAATGCGCCCTGTTTGGCAAAACCTGTACCCCGCTGAATCCGGTGGGCCCGTGTATGGTGTCTCAGGAAGGGGCTTGTGCGGCGCATTATCGCTATGCTCCTATGAAAGGAAGAGAATAAATTGAAAGATGAACGTGTCCTGCTGGCCCACGGCAGCGGAGGTTTGTTGAGTCACCGCCTGGTAGAGGAGATTTTCAAACAAAACTGGAGCAATCCATATCTGGATGACATGTTAGACGGCGCCACAATACAACTGCCATTGAGCAGGATTGCGGTCTCGACAGATTCTTTCGTCATCACCCCGGTATTTTTCCCGGGAGGAGATATTGGCAAGTTAGCGGTGTGCGGAACCGTAAATGATCTGGTGGCCTGCGGAGCCCGCCCCCTGTACCTGACCGCGGCCTTTATCATCGAAGAAGGTTTTCCCATCCGGCAGCTGAAACAGATAGCCGCTTCAATGGCGGAAACTGCCCGCCTGGCCGGGGTGCAGCTGGTGAGCGGCGATACCAAAGTGGTGGAAAAGGGCAGCGCTGACCAGGTTTTCATCAATACTACCGGTATTGGCGTACTGGAATCGGAAACACCGCTTCATCCCCGTCGTATACAGTCCGGAGACCAGATCATCGTAACCGGACAGGTGGGGGATCACGGACTGGCTATATTGGCCCAGCGTGAAGGGCTGGCCTTTTCCACTCCAGCGGTAAGTGACTGTGCCGCTCTTTACCGCATCAACAGCCTGACTTCCATGTTCCCCGGGCAGATCCGCTGTATGCGCGATCCTACCCGCGGAGGGTTGGCCACTGTACTTAACGAGATCGCGGATCAAGCCCAGATGGGAATCGTAGTTGAAGAAAGACGTATTCCGGTTTCGCCGGTGGTGCGGGGGGCATGTGATATGCTGGGGATGGATCCCCTGTATATGGCTAATGAAGGGAAAATGGTCATTTTTGCCGGACCGGAACAAATACAGGATATGGTGAGGGAACTCCGGCAGATCCCTGAGACCAGTGGAGCTGAGATCATTGGAGAGGTGAAAGGCAATCATCCCGGTATGGTGTTGTTGGAGACAGAACTGGGGGCCAAACGCATTCTAAGTGCGCTGGAAGGGGAGCATGTGCCCCGTATATGTTAAGAGAATCGCCTGCAGTCTTGCCGGAATTCCCACGCGATTGATTAATAATGCTTTACCCTGCCGTCTGGAGGATGAAAACCCCTGGCGGCAGTGCTACAATAGAGGCAGTGTTTGATAAGGCGGGGCAATATGCAGGGACGGTTGTATGTATTCGATATCTTAAGGGTCCTGGCCACACTGGCGGTCATCGGCATACATGTAACAGCTGATTATGCCGGAGCATCCCGGTGGGGTTTGTTTTCTAATCAGGTGGTGCGCTTTGCGGTGCCCATGTTCATTATTATATCAGGCTATCTGCTGTATTTTCAGGATATGATCTCGGCTCGCAGGGAGCCGGTGGTCCTTTTCTACCGCAAGCGCTTCGGCAAAATCCTGTGGCCTTATGTGTTATGGACCTTGTTTTACTCCCTGGTGACTCAATATATGCTTCATACCTGGCCCGATGGGCTGCTCCTTTTAACGGCAGTGGGAAAGCATCTCCTGTGGGGCACCGGTGCATACCACCTTTATTTCATGGTCATCATCATACAGTGCTACCTGTTATACCCTCTGCTCAAGGCCTGGATGCAAAAACACCCTTCAAGCTTTTTGATTTCACTTCTGGCACTGTGTCTGTTCTGTCAGATGATCTTATATATGAACACCATAGGCAGGCATGCTCTGCCCAGTGTCGCCTATCCCCAGATATATCTGGTGGCCTTCCCCATATGGATCGGCTATTTTGGCCTGGGAATGTACATGGCTCGATTCAAAGCCCGGATAGAACCCACCCTGGCTTCAGGTTGGCTCAGCTGGGCAATGCTATGGACAGCCAGCCTGGCCGTATTATTGTGGGACAGCCATGTCACCGAAAGTTATGCCTCCTCTGGAAAGCCCACCATCATGATCTATGCCATCATGTCCTTCCTGTTCTTTTATAGCCTGACCTTGAAATACGGCCTTGAGGGACTGCCATTCACTGACTGGTTTTCCCGGCAGAGCTTCCTGATCTATCTCTCCCACCCCGTAGTCTTGCTTTTCTTACAGCGTATAGTCCATAAATTGGGCATCCCTGGCGCCTGGGAAGGAGCGGGGGGTATGATCACGCTATATTTGCTGACTGTAGCTATAACGGCGGCCGCCGTTTACTGTGTGCGAAATGCCCCCTTGCTGTGGCTTTTGGGCGGGCAGAGCGGCAAACCCCGTCATTAAAAAAATATCCGGCCATTGAATCAGCCCGCAGCAAAGGCCCGCTCCAACCTATTTCAAACGGAACGGAGCGGGCCTTATTAACCTGCAATGCCAAAGCGTCATTTTATTTGGCCTGTTTCACTCCCAAAAGCCTCATCCCGTTAAGGGTGACCAAGAGAGAACTGCCCATATCACCAACTACCGCCAGCCAGAGGGTCAGCCATCCGGGAATAACCAGCAAAAGAATCAACCCCTTGATCAAAAGGGCGAAAGCGATGTTTTGCTTAATGATGTTCAAGGTCTGGCGGCTCAGTTTTATGGCATAGGATAATTTGGTCAAATCATCCGCCATCAAGGCGATGTCCGCCGTCTCCAGAGCGGTGTCGGTTCCTGCTACCCCCATGGCTATGCCAACGGTTGAAATGGCCATGGCCGGGGCGTCATTCACCCCGTCTCCCACCATGGCAACCTTGCCGCATTTGGACAAAAGTTCCTTCATGGCATCCACTTTGTCCCCCGGAAGCAGGTCGGCCCGGTATTCATTTACTCCGGCCTGAGATGCTATGGCCCCGGCGGTTATCTCATTGTCTCCGGTAAGCATCACGGTTTTCTTAATGCCCAGTTTTTTCAGCTGCTGAATAGCTTGACGGCTGTTGTCCCTGAGAATATCAGCCACGGCGATAAGCCCCAGGATCTTGCCGCCTTGCCCCAGTACCATGACGGTTTTGCCCTGATTCTGCAAAGCTGCGATCTTTTCTTCCACCTGATGGATTTCGGCATAATTATCTCTGAAGAATTTCACATTACCTATCTGATACGGTACGCCATCAACCTGGCCTGTAGCCCCCATTCCCCAAACCGCTTCGAAGCTGCTTACCACAGGAATGTCCAGCTCTTTTTGGCGGGCATATTTAAGTATGGCCTCCCCCAAAGGGTGCTCTGATCTGGATTCAATGGCTGCCGATATTGACAGCACTTCATCCTCCGTAATGCCATTGA